>PEAC01000074.1 GCA_002753305.1 Nitrospirae bacterium MYbin6 | reverse complement strand
GGACTTGGGACGTACACCCGCCCCTTTGGGGCCTGGGCTATGAAAAATATAAGGACTTGCTGTAACTTAAAAAAGGCAAATTTTTGTCTTGACAATTGGGTCCACTATACCCGATGCAATTACAAAGGAAGAAGGTCTCAACAACAGAGACTGTTACGTGATAAGGAGCACGCCTAAGGCAGGCGACATGAACTACGAGTATAAACTTTCGTGGATTGACAAAGGGAATTTCCTGCCCATGAAAGAGGAATACTACAATAAAAAGGGAGAACTTGACAGGGTCTACACCTCTGACGAGATTAAGGAGGTAAAAGGGTTTTCCACTGTCACAAAGAGGACAATGAAAAATCACCAGAGCGGGCACACAACCGAAGTCAATTACTTAAGCGTAGATTACAACATAGACATTGAAGACAGCTTATTTACGGAAAGGTTGGGCAGGCAGCCTTTAAAGAAATGGATAGAGTAACCAGTACTACGGATTGCAAATGACGATTAACTACAAAAGGCTCTTGTTCTTTATCGGCATGAATTTACTCGTTTCCACCGTAAGTGCCTCGGAACTATCGTTACATGGATTTCTGCAGGGCAACTACTCAGTTAATACTATCTATTCAAATCCCGATGGCGGCGACTTTAAGCTGGCAGAGGAGAGACTTCAGTTGAAGCTGGCGGCGTCAAACGGTCCATTTCGGGTATTCCTGAAAAACGACGCGTTCTACGGCCACGCGGATAACAAAGCACGGCTTGAGCTGCGGGAAGGATATCTTGACTTCACATCTTCTGCGTGGGATATAAGAGTGGGCAGGCAGATGATAACATGGGGAGTAGGCGACCTCGTGTTTATTAACGACGTGTTCCCGAAAGACTTCGATGCGTTTTTTTCGGGCAGGCCGCTTGAATATATGAAAAAAGGAGTTGATGGTGCGAAAATAAGCATTTACCCGCCATTTGCCTCCTTCGATATAATTGCCATTCCTTTTTTTACGCCAAACCACTACCCTGGCCATCAAAGGTTCTGGATGTTTGATCCAATGTCTGGCGTAACGGACAGAGAAACGGCGGAGCCTTCGACGACACTGGGAAATACGGAAATCGCTTTAAGGGCATACCGTGACGTGGCAGGTCTCGATACTTCTCTGTATTTTTATCGCGGTTTTTACAGACAACCTTCCGCGACGCCGAATAATACCGCGCTGCCCTCAAAACTTTCTCTATCCTATCCAAAACTCTCAGTATATGGCGCAAGTTTTCAGGGCAGAGCGCTCGATGGGATCTTAAGCCTGGAAATGGGTTATTACGATTTCAGGCAGGACGGAAACGGCTCCAGCCCGTTTATCCCAAATTCACAGACACGAGCCATTCTTGGGTACCAGCGCCAGTTGTGGGATGATTTCACCGTATCCGTTCAGTACTATGGCCAGTACATGCACAATTACTCCGAATACGTAAAAAACCTGCCTGAGGGGGTACCACAGGAGAAACGCTTATACAGTCTCGGATCTCTTCGTCTTACTCAATTGCTGGTGCATCAAACCCTCAGGCTTTCATTCTTTGCTTTCTGGAGTCCAACCGATGGGGATTATATAATCAATCCCGAAGTAAAATATAACTTTACAGACCACATATGGGCCAGTGTTGGAGCAAATATTTTTGGAGGCCTGAATAAATCAACTCAGTTTGGACAATTTGATAGAAATGACAATGTCTACATGCAAATAAGGTATGAGTTTTAACTTGAGTTAAGGAAAAAGGTTCGTGCACGCGGGAGATGCTTGATTATCGTAAAAATCTGTAGTATAATTAACTATACATCAGCATTACGGGAGGTTACGGATGAACACATTAAAGACGATGTTTTTGCTGACTGCGCTGACATTGTTTTTCATATTCGTGGGCGGTGCGCTTGGCGGCAAACAAGGCATGACGATTGCGTTAGTACTGGCGCTGGGGATGAACTTCTTTTCATACTGGTTTAGCGACAGGATTGTGTTGAGTATGTATGGGGCGCGTCAGATGAGCGAAGCGGAGGCCCCTGGGCTGTTTTCGATAGTGAGAAACCTCTCGTCAAAGGCCTCAATGCCGATGCCCAAGGTCTACCTGGTCGACGAGGACCAGCCAAATGCCTTTGCCACGGGCCGCAATCCCGACCACGCGGCAGTGGCCGTTACTACCGGCATTATGAGGCTCCTTAGCGCGGAGGAGCTAACCGGCGTCATAGCGCACGAACTGGCGCACATAAAGCACAGAGACATACTGATAGGGACAATAGTGTCCGTGTTTGCCGGGGCTATCAGCTATCTGGCGCACATGGCGCAGTGGGCAGCCATATTCGGCGGCCGCAGAGACGACGAAGGCGAAGGCAACCCCATTGCCTCAATTGCCATGATGATTGTGGCCCCCATAGCGGCCCTCCTGATACAGATGGCAATATCGCGCTCCCGTGAGTTTTTGGCGGACGAAGGAGGCGCTGCCCTCTCTGGAAATCCCATGTATCTGGCAGGCGCGCTGAGGAAGCTCCAGTATGTGTCGGAGCAGATTCCTATGCACGGAGGCTCACCGGCAACGGCACATATGTTTATTGTAAACCCGTTTTCCGGCGGGAGCTTTTTCCTGAAGATCTTCAGCACCCACCCGCCCATAGAGGAGAGAATCGAGCGGCTTCAGGGCATGAGATAGGCATATTTATATTATGCCGGGATGATATTTCTTTCCGCCTGTAGTTCTATGCTGAATTCGGCACCGTTTTCGATACCGTTTTCGATGTTTCTTACAGATAGTTTGCCGCCCATCCTGTTTTCGATTATTGTTTTAGACATGTATAACCCTATGCCGGTGCCTTCCTGTTCGGGCTTCGTCGTGAAATAAGGCTCAAAGATCTTTCCGATGATTTCAGGTGGAATGCCGCCACCGTTGTCGCTTATCGTTATTTTTATAGTATTGTCTTTTTTTGTTATGCCGATATTAATTCTGCCTGCTAATTTGTTGTCCTTTTTATCCAAAGACAGTATAGCGTCCCTTGCGTTGTTTATTAAGTTCAATATTACGTGCTTGAATTCATTCGTGTAACCTGTCATTCCATAATCCTCTGATAAATTCTCTTTATAGAATGAGACTATAATATCGTTTCTTTCTAATATCGATTTATTCATAAACAGGACTTCTTCTATCGCTTTTACCGCGCAAAACCTGATTTTTTCTTTTGAGGGCCTTAAGAAGCTGCTAAAATCGCTGATGGTCTTTGTCATAAATCCTATCTGCTCCATAACGTTATTAACCATTTTGTCTATATATTCCCTGGTCAGGCCTTCATAGTCGTAAGCGTCTTCCAAGTCCTGGACGGTCAATCCGATAATGTTCAGAGGCTGCTTCCACTGATGGGCTATAAGGGCTATCATCTCTCCCATTGTCGCCAGTTTGGATTGCTGAACGAGGATCTGCTCTCTTTTTAACTTGCTTCTTATCTCCTCGTTTATCATCTTTTGGAGATCCTGTGCCACCTCTTCCATCATCCGTTGGGATTCCACTAATTTGTCCATTTCCCGTTTACGCTTCGTAATGTCTCTGATAACGCCGGCCGAGCCGCCGACAGGCTTTGTCTTTATCAACCCCAGGCTTCCCGCAAACTCTTTTTCCATTGATACCCCGTTAATTTCGTACACCCCGCAGCTATTTACCTCTCCGACTATTATATTCTGGCCGTTGCCCTGGCTGGGCCCTTGCGCTGGTTTCTTTTTCACTATATGTACCTCCAGTCCATATGTACACCTTGCGCCAGTTCTCCTTTCGTCAAACAGCTTTGGCTGGCTGCCATTGTCAACGGGTTTTGATAAGACTATGTTACGGCTTACAAGTTCAATCTCCTCCGGCACGATTATTTTACTGAAATGCTGTCCGATAAGTTCATCGGGGTCATATCCGAGCATTATTATAGCGTTATTGACAAACGTGAAATTACCGTCCTTATCAACACAATACACAATGTCGGGGATGGTCTCAATAAGGGTCTTGTATTTGTCTTCCGAGACCTGCAGCCTTAGTAGGTTTTCTTTTTGCCTGTTCGTGATTTCCCAGTTGAATATCTTTAATATATTTATCATGGATAAAGCGATGGCAGCCGCAACGCAGGCCCTGAATACCTGTACTGGAATCCCCGTTACTTGCAGGAATGAGTCGTAGTTAATAATGTTCGATGGAAAGAAGCCGCCTTTAGGAACTACCAATCCACCTAGAAAAGCATATATAAAAAAGGCCATACCCGATATAATAAAATACTTCCTGACATTTATTTTTGATAATAGGTCCTTCTCACACCGATAATATGAATAAAACCCATATGCCGCCATGAGCGACCCCGGAAACCCAAGTACATACCTTGCAACGGTGCTCCCTGAGTTTGCTGCGGCTATACCGGCGAAAAGAACTATGCCCACGGCCCCGGCAATCAACCACCAGCCCATGTATTTTACAGCCTTAGCCCTGCACGCCTGAGAATCCCCTATTGAAATCCTGAGAACCCTCCTTCCAAACTCGAATAGAAATACAAAGGACCCAGCAAGACAAAACCAACGTATCAAGTCAACCGCCTGATTTATCCCCTTAATGATAACCCACATATCCAGCCACTCATTTATCCCGTGGATTAACGCAAACCCTGCCAGCATCCAAAGGGTTCCCGACCACTTAAAGGCACTCCCCTCCTTTTGTTGCAACAAGATGGCAAGCCCCATTGCCACAAACGGCAGTCCGTAGACGAAAAACACGACATCCATGTTATCGTGAATTATGTGCGTTATCTCTAAAATCTATAACCTCCCATCCTGCTTAAAGAATAAAAAGGGGGGAAGGCCTGAACCCTTCCCCCTTGAGTCACAGGGTACTATTGCAATAAATTATCTGCGATGTCCTCCACCACCCATACGTCCTCCGCCAAAAGGGCTGCCGCCAAAAGAGCCTGGATGCCCGCCGCCAAAGGATTCCGGCCTCGGGGCCATATGCATACCAGACCATGGACCCTCTGGCACCGGGCCATTGGGATGCATGGCCGGCGCGTTTGGGTGCACTCCCGGGGCAAAAGGAATCGGCCCTGGTGGAATTATCGGAGGTGGAACTGGCCCTGGTGGAATAATCGGCCCTGGCGGTATAAACGGCACAGGGGGCAGTATCGGTACGGGAACCACTGCTACCGGCGGTGGCGGTGGTAGTATTGGCAGTGGCAGTGGATCAAAGATTACCGGCGGCGGCGGGCCAAAATCATAAAGATCCGGCCACGCATCCGGGTAATAATAGGGCGGTGGCGGCCCTGGCGGAAACGGCGGAAGCGGCCCTGGTGGAAGCGGTGGAGGGCCTACCACTATCGGCGGTGGCGGCGGAGGGGCGCACAACACCGTTTGCGCCATGAGTAATAGTGAAAATATAACCATTAATACTGTCAGTATGGATTTTCTCATCATAATTCTCCTCCTTTATCCTCTCATTACCGGGACTTATCGGAAAATGCCGTATCCCTGGCGTTGTTTATCAATAAATCCATCATCTTTCCCATGTTGATTATGGCTGAATCGGCATATTTGCCCATATCCTTTGTGTCTGCCGCGGTGAGCTTGCCGCGGTTTTCTACTTTACTAATGATTTTAGCCGCGTTGGTCTCAAAATCTATCTTATCGCTGATTATTTTATTGTAGAGGCTGGACATTTGGCCCTTGGCGTCAAGAGCGGCGTCTTTCTTAAAGCTATCGGCAGCGGCATTTGCCTTTGCGCTCAACTCCCGGTAGTTGCCGGCGATATCGTCTTTTTTAACCAGGGCATATGCGTAAGCCTCCTCGATTTCCGCAACCGTTAGTACGTAAAACTGCGAGAATGAAAGCACGGATTGAACCGCGGAATCATATTTATCCCCTGTTGGCAGTGCGTCCTTCAGTGTCAGGGAGATAAGTTCCCCGGCGTCTGCGGCGGCCTTTGCGGCGTTTGCCCTAATGGCCTCTACGCGTGTGGCGTCAACTTTATGTGTTTTTGAGTACTCGTCCATTGTGTGAATCATATCGTCTTCGATATATTTCGTCACAGTGAAGAGCCTGTTAAACAGCGTCCGCTTGTTATCGTTTCTCTGGCCCTTAAGGACAGATGTTTCATGAAACCACATGGCAACCCTGTTGAACATTATAATTTTTTTATAAAAGTCCTCTTTCTCAGTTGCCGATTTAAGAACAAAGGAGGCAAACCCATTACCGGTGGCCTCAAGCAAATCAATCTCCATCTTGTAGAGATACATGGCGGAGGTTAACGCAGCCTTGTAGTCTGGTTCGGCAGGCTTAACTGGCGCGGGTTTGTGCATGGGGCAATCAGGTGTATTTCCCATAGATTCCATATTCTTGCGCATTTGGCAGTCCAATGTCTTGTTGCCCCCCATGGATTCCATTACCTTTTGGCATTTCTGGCAGGGTTTTGCCTCCTTGCACCCAAAAGGGCAATCATGGCTGCCTCCGGCCTTCGGGCACTGAAAATGGCTGCCCTGGTGCGGGTTGCCGGGATGTGTATCGCTTGCGCCGGTGTCTGCAGAAACGGCGCCTGCCTGCCAGCACATGGCCGCTACGAGTATGGCAAGCATCTGTAGAATTGTTTTAATCGCCTTGCTTATCGTGGTAGTATCGTTTATCAATGAATACCCTCCTTTACACTTGGAATTTGGCGGCAAAAGCACCGCACATCATTAAATTAAAATAACACGTCAACCATTATATTGTCAAATCTAATGGGGACAGATACTTCTATGGCCGCATTTTGTTATAACAAGCAAACTAAGGGCAATTAGTGTATAATATGAACCGGAGGGACAATGGCAATTATCGTTGGCGGTGTATTTGTGGTTTTACTCATCGGCAGGCTTGTAAGGCTTCTCCTGCTGAGGCTTAGGGTAATAAAGGACGGCAATCGATCGATAAATGATATTGCATTGACATATCTTCTTACGTTTGGCCTTATTCTGATAACCGCCAGATGGCAAGCAAGGCTGTTTATCCCCGGTATAATTATAATGGTTTTATATGATATCGCGCGGCTTAAAATGTCCGCTCTGAGACCCGAATACCATGGCGGAGGACAATCTGTCGCGAATGAAGTGAATGACCCCTATGCTGTACTCGGTGTCCACAGGAGTGACTCTTTGGAGAAGATAAAACAGGTCTATCGAAAGTTACAGGAGACATACCACCCCGATAAACACACCGCCGACTCGACAGGACCATCAATTGAGCAGAAGACCGAAAAGATAAAGCAAATCAACGCGGCATTCGAGTGGATTCTGAAAAACCACGGCACGTAATATACTAACCCTTCAGGGTCATCCGGTTGGCCCTTGAGCGCGTCTCACCAATTGACGTAACCCTTATGGCAGGTTTGTCATGGACAGGGCATTTGTTTTCACAAATACCGCACCCATCACAGAGCTGTGTGTCCACAATGGGGCGCTTGAGTATTCTCACAGTGCCGTCTCTGAGAATTAGCTCCTCTTCTTTAAACCAGATAGCCTTCGGAGATATAGGGCAGACCTCCTCACAGACGATACACTCGATGTTCATCGCCCAGGGGAGGCACCTGCCGCGGTCATAAAAGGCAGTGCCAATTTTTGTGGGCTTAATGTCGGGTTTTTTCCCGATTTTCTTTTCCACTGTAAGCGGCACAATCGCCCCCGTCGGGCAGACATGCCCACATAGGACGCAGTTATGTTCACAGTAGCCAATCTTATTTTGCAGGATGGGAGTCCACAGCCCCTCAAATCCCCCTTCTAAGAGTGCCGGTTGCAGGACGTTTGTAGGACATACCCTCATGCACTGGCCACACTTTATGCAGCGCCTGAGAAAGTCCTCCTCTTCAATCGAGCCAGGCGGGCGAATCAGCGCGCTCTGCGGCAGGTTCATTCCATTAACGGAGCTTCTCATCATAGGCAACAGCACTGCCGCCCCAATGACAGTCTCTATGAGTCTACGGCGGTTTACGTCAACCGGCAGGTGAACCGAACTCGTGTCTCCCGACAGGCCATAGTGAATTGCCCCCTCGGGGCATTCCTCTATACAGGTCATGCAGAGGTGGCATTCGCTGTATCTCAACTGCCCGTGCGGTTCGCATCCCCCGTGGCAATATCTTAAACACTTCTGGCAGTCCGTGCATTTATCCACATCGCGGCGAATTCGTAAGATCGACACCATGGACAATACGCCAAGAAACGCCCCCAACGGGCAAAGTACCCGGCACCAAAATCTCGTAATAAACCTGTTCGCTATCAGTATCGCCAAAAAAATCATCGCAATCAGAACGCCCCCAATAAATAGAGGCTGCTTTATATAAATCCCGCCTGAGATGTAATTGGCCGCCGGAAATATACCAACAGCAAAGGAGCGCGTCAGAAGGGCAATCGGGTCAAACAGCCCGATTTGCAGGGCGCCGAACAGGGCCAATACTAAAAGGGCGGCAAGGATGTAGTACTTAATGCGGTATGAGGCCCTGTAGGCGTTTGTCTTATAATCGTCCGCTGCCCTGCGTTTATTGAATATATGGCTTATCCACTGGTTTAGAATGCCAAACGGACACACCCATGAACAGAAGAACCGGCCGAAGAATATCGTCGGGATTATAATCAGAAGTGAAAGCGCCAGCCCCTTATATACGGTTAAACTGGTAAAAAAAGCCGCCACACCAACAAGCGGGTCAAGCTCTAAGAAGAGCGGCGTCTCGTATCCCTTTAAATGCCGGAAGTCCGCCATGTAAAGTAATACTAAGAATAAGGCGAAGAAAAACACCGAATAGACCCGCCTTACGTTTAGAAGTGTTATGAATTTCTTAGGTGTCTTCATACGGTGAACTTTGAGGGGCTGAGAGAGCGCCAGTCAGCAGTGCCGACACCTCGTTGTTGGGCCATCTGAATAAACGGCACCACGTCAACCTTCAAGTCGAGAAACGAAAGGCAGTAGGCATCAATAGCTACTTCGTCAACTCCGGCGATTATTGTATCCCCTGCTGCTACGTCTGAGAGGCTGCCCCCCGTGGGGCCGTTTTTTTTCAGCACCCGTGTTGCGTCCATAATCGTTAACGTCGGCCTTATGGCGGCTGCCAAATCGGCTATTGAGACATTTATGTCCTGATGGAGGCGGTTTCTTTGGCCACCCAGGACGCCGTACCAGTTTTTCATGGCAAGCGTACACTTGCTAAGGGAGTGGTTTTTCACGATAGGGATATTAATTACCTTATCGACCTGATGATAGAATGCGGCCACGGGCCATACCTTTAAGAGTTCGCCCTTGAGGTCGGTATCAAGAAAGTCATTTTCAGTCGTGAATTTCACTTTGCCCCCTGCCTTCAAGACGGCCGCCTCTATCCCCGAGCGCGCAAAACTCCTGTATGGGTCGTTAATTGAGACATCGGTAACCCATACGGCAGCAGCCCTGGCCTCAATACAAAGCCGCACGACGGCTGCCACCACGTCGGGATTGGTATTGGCGGCAAGCTCAGGCTGCCTGTCCCAGCCGACGTTGGGTTTAATGAGTACCTTGTCTCCTGATTTAATAAACTCTCCAATGCCGCCAAGTTTATCGACGGCCGCGCGAATCATTTTATCGGCGTCATGGCCGTGGACGACGGCAAGTTTGGGCAGCGCTGCCGAGGTCTCAATCCTGTAATTTTTGAACGTATAGATCTTGCTGCTTCGACGCAGAACCGGTTCACTTGAGCGAAATACCATGGCGGCCGCACCACACGCGGCAGAAGCGGCAACGGCCGTCGAGAGTTTTATCAGAAACTCCCTGCGGCTGAGCTTACGTGCCTTGTGATTTATCTTAGATGGCATATAATAAAAAACTGGATTCCTGCTTTCGCAGGAATGACAGACAAAGAAAGTACGTGATGATAGAAATAAATGCTGTTTGACAGAAAATGAAAACTACATTCCTCCGCCACTTTCGCCTCCGGCATCTGCCACTAATTAATCTGATCGACAATCCAGTCATTCTCCCTTCTTCCATTAAAATGTGATAATTTATTAAAGTCTGTCATTCCTGCGAAAGCAGGAATCCAGTCATCCAGCATTATAGGTATAAACCGCTTTTGTATGCCTTTTAACGATAACATTTACTGCATTTATGTAAATCACCTCCAAACAGCTTTTTAAAATAGGCTTGTAGTTCACCGAGATCGTTTGAACAGGTTTTCATATATTTTTCCATCCACTTTTTATCCTTATTTTTTTCACTCTTATTAATGGTGTAACATGTACTATGGTGAAGGATTAAATATGCTTTACGTTGTTTTGGATCATTATTCACTACAAAACCTTTCGGATTTTTCTCAAGCCAATCTAAATATTCATTGTCTTTTTCTTTTACGTTGTCTTTATTGCTTACAAATTGTTCCATAAATTACCTCCTGTTATATAGACCTAAAAAGGTCTTTTTAGTTTTTCTCACGTAAAACAATTTCCTCGACTTTATCTTCTCCTATCTTGCCGAATACCCCAATGAGCATGTCTTCCGCGGGGATTAGATACCACAGCCCTTCGTATTTGTCGTTTATCTTGTAAAATTGTTTTCCATGCCGGTCGATTATATCATATGGCGTCTTTGTGCTCTTGAAAAATGTAATGTACGCGGAGAGGGCCTTTTCGACTTTCTCAGCAATCGGGATGAGGACTACAAAGACCTTTTCGCCGTTGAGGTCGTATTCCCTTTCGATGGCGTCGCGGACGAAGTCGAGGCCGCGATAGTTTTCCTTTATATACCGTGTTGCCACTACAGTGCCAAGTTTGGGAAATCCCTCAAACAGCGCAAAAGACTCCACGTTAGCGCCTATGGATTTCACTACCTCAGTAGCAATCTTATCGGCCGGGACAGCGGCGTTAAACGTAACAATCTTGACGTAGTATCGCCCGGCAAAAAAGAGCGCGCCCTTTGAAAGCGCGTAACCCATCGCCCCAACCGCAATGGGGGTCGAGTCCGCCGGGGTCTCATCAGCCAGGACAGCAAAGGCCTGAATGGGCTTGCCCATGTCGTAGATTTCAACGAGTGCTTCGGCCTGCGTGCCGGTCTTAGAGTAGTCGTACACTGTCAGAATAGAAAAACCCTTCGAGATAAAATACTCCGCATGCCCGTTGTTGTATTCATACAGGTTGTCCTTAGTAAACTGCCGTGGGCGGCCGATTTTCCTGTATCCCACAAGCTCATCGGGAAGCGATAATGGTTCGGCGCCGCCCTGCTGGAATGTAAAATTTACCGCCGCGGGGTCATACCTCTGCCCCGTGGCAAATATTACTGCCGCGATTACGGGTAGCAGCCCGAGCAGGATATATAGCGGCCATCGAAGCGCCTTTGTCATACGTTAAAGGTGAGCGTCTTATGGGTCTCGCGCAGAAGCGCCGCAACCGGCAGCCCATAGGGACACGCCCCGGCGCATGTGGCAAGTTTGCACGTAAGGCACGCCTCGGCCTTATTGGTTAACGAGGCATAGGATTCCATTGCGTGCTTTTCCATCCCATAGTCTATAAAATACATCTGATACCTCAGCGCTGCCGCAATCTCCACTCCGTTGGCACACATCCCCTCACAAAGCCCACATCCCGTGCGGCAGTAGGAGCTGCCATACGTCCTGGCATATTTATCAAGGATGCGCTCGTCCAGGGCGGTATATTCCTTTCCCGACGCCGGCAGATAGTTATCTAAGTCCCCGACACTTTTCATCGTCACAACCAGGCCGTTAACCTCAGGGTGTTTCAGTGTCCACTTAAATGCCGATTGTGCAAAGTCAGCGCCCTTGAAATCAAGCCGCATGTCCTTCGCTCCGGCCAGTGTCTTCATTGCCACAACACCCACACCCTTCTTTTTGGCCTCTTTGAGGACATCGGGAACCTTGGGGAATTTCATAAAATTAAACGATGGCATTATCATGGCATAGTGCCCACTGTTGACTGCCGCCATGAGGAGGTCTTCCATATTCGAAGGACCGTGAGACGACACGGCAAGGAATTTTACCTTACCTGCCTTTTTGAGGGCTTCAAAGGCCGAGAGCATGTTTTCGTCCAACAGGCGCTTGAGTTCCTTGTCTTTGTCCTTGTCGGCCTCACCGATGGCGTGGACGAATACGAAATCAATGTAGGGGGTCTTCATGCGTGAGAGGCTTCCATCGACAGAGGCGATGTACTGGTCTTTTGAGGCCCCGGCGCTTAAATGTCCCGGATAGGGCATGGGGTTGCAGAACTTGGAGGCGATAATGACCTTATCGCGCTTGATACTCTTCATGGCCTCACCGATATAGGACTCTGAGCGGCCATAGTCCGGGGCCGTGTCGAAGTAATTAATCCCCCTGTCAATAGCCCTCAACATAAGGGAGCCCGATGGGAAGGCGCCGCCGCAGCCACAGGAAATATCGCTCATCTTCAGGCCGGTCTTGCCGATTTCCGTATATTTTTTGACCGAGGCGGCACTATCCTCTGCCGCGTGTAAACCCGTCTTTGGAGAAATCAAAGCCGCCGCCGTTGCCGCAAGCGTGCCAGCTTTTAAGAAATCACGTCTTTTCATAGAGTTATCCCCCTTATGGTTATTTTTATCTATTGCATTTATGTAATAAAACCACTATGTACCGTTTTCAGAAGCTGAATCCTTATCCTGCTCTATGATTACGCATATTCCCTCTCTTTATTTACTCCCTAATGGCTGTTACTCATAAAGTATATCATCTAGGCTCGTTTTGCTCTAACTCCTTTTCCTATAGGGGTTGTTTCAGTAATTTGTCCAGCTCTTCAACTAATGTCTTAAAATGGCTATGGGCGTTGCCTGTATCTGACTTTCTCAACGACAGGATTGTGTGAAACGCGGCATTCTTAATCTCTGGCAGTGAGAGCTGCCCGGCATCGTCTTTGATAGTCTCTGCATATTTTACGGCAATCGAATAGTTGCCGGAGGCCATGGTGTCTCTCATCAAGGGTATGAGATTCACGGCCTTTTCGATGAACTCCCTCGTCTGCCCATGAGGCAAAGTTTCTATGAGTTTAGAGTTTTGTATCTCTGACATAATCTTCTCAACTGCCAGCATATCGGCTTCCGTGTTATAAGGGGCCGGGGCGGCGTTAGATGTTCTTTCAGGGATTGTTCTCTTTGTGCCTTCATTGCCGGTATGTTTCACAATTATATGAATAAGCTCGTTAGCCCTGATAGGTTTAGTTAAATAGTCGTCCATGCCTGCCTCTATGCAGCGCTCCCTGTCTCCTTTCAGCGCATGGGCAGTCATTGCTATAATCGGGATATTTCGGGTGGCCTCTGAGGATTTTATTATCTTTGTTGCCTCAAGGCCATCCATTACCGGCATCTGTACATCCATCAGAATCAAATCAAACATCACCTCGTTGGCCTGGGCAACCGCATTCTCACCATTGACTGCCTCCGT
Organism: Nitrospirae bacterium MYbin6; assembly: GCA_002753305.1. Lineage (GTDB taxonomy): Bacteria > Nitrospirota > Thermodesulfovibrionia > Thermodesulfovibrionales > Magnetobacteriaceae > Magnetominusculus. The sequence continues at coordinate 5,676 of PEAC01000074.1, read as the reverse complement.
TACGTGATAGCCGCGCCTTGTTAATATCGCACTGGCTACCAGCCTGTTTACGTTGTTGTCATCAACAAGCAGGACGCGCAGCGTGGAAACCCCTGCCTGAGCCGTCAGAGGCCCTTGCGGCTCCCCGCATTCCTCAGTCTTGCCTGGCTGCTGCTTTGAATATAGGATGTTCGTAACGGTATTTATGATATCCTTATGCTTTATCGGTTTGCTTACATTGCAGGAGACCCCTAACTCGGCACATCTGTTCGAGTCTCCGGTTCTTTGGTTGGAGTTCAGCATCACAACGACGGCAGATGGAATGTCAGTGTCTATTATGTGTTCCGCCATCTTAAAGCCTCCGGTGCCTGAGAGCCGGACATCCAGAAATATAATATCATACGGACAGGCCCTGGCGGCCTCCAGTTTCTTAAATGTCTCCTCTGCCCCGATGGCCTCGTCAATCTCGTTGCCGTTGCCGCTTAGGATGTCTTTGATTATTTTGGCTGTGGTGGAGTAGTTACAGGAAATCAACACCCTGATATTATTAAAATTACACGTCTGTGTTTTCTCTTGCTCAGCGCTCAGGGGAAATTTTGCCGTGAAATGAAACGTCGTACCCTTGCCCTCAGTACTATCTGGCCATATCTTGCCACCCATCAGGAAGACCAACCGCTTCGATATGGCAAGCCCCAGGCCGGTGCCTCCGAATTTCCTCGTTGTCGAGCCGTCTGCCTGAGAGAAGTTCTCAAAGATTTTGTCAAACTTATCAGCCGGTATCCCTATGCCCGTATCGGATACTGAAAAGTGCAGCAGGGCCGTCTTATCGTCTGTATTGCCCGGTTCACATTCGACCTCCAGCACTATCTCCCCCTCAGAAGTGAATTTCAGTGCGTTGCCCAACAGGTTAAGTAGTATCTGCCCAAGCCGCCCGGGGTCGCCTGTCAGCTTTAACGGCACCCCAGTTTTTATGTGGCTTGATAACTCAAGCCCCTTCTTGTGTGCCTGGATTGAGATAGGGTCACAGGTATTTTCCACTACCTTGCGAAGGTCGAAATCAATAGCCTCAAGTTCCAGCTTGCCGGTCTCTATCTTTGAAAAGTCCAGGATGCTGTTTATCAGCGACAACAGGGAATTGGCTGAATTAGACACCGTCTCAATGTATTGCCTCTGCTGAGTGGTTAGCTCCGACTCAAGGACAAGCTCCGTCAGTCCGATAATGGCATTCATAGGGGTGCGAATCTCATGGCTCATGTTGGCAAGGAACTCACTCTTGGCTGAGTTTGCCGCGTCTGAGGCCTCCTTTTCTCTGATTATTCGCTCAAGCCTATTTTTGTGGTTTTCTATGATTTGGATGTCTCTGTATGTCCTTAAAGATAAGATCATTGATATGTTGAACTTGTCAATGGACAATTCGGTCTTCTCCAGGTAATCATTGATATCGTAGCGGCTTATGACGTCCAGCTTTGGCGCGTGCCCGGGCTGCCCCGTCCTTAGAATTATCCGGACAATATTGTTTTTTAATTCGTCTCTGATATAACTTGCGGTATGCAGTCCCGATATGTCATCTTCCATGACGACGTCTAATAGTATAACGGCAGTGTCCGGGTTATCCGAAATCAGGCGTTTTGCCTCGCTGCCGGAGTATGCGCTTAAAAACTCAAGGGGTTTACCTTCATAAACAAATTTATTCAACGCCAGGGCCGTCATTGTGTGTATCTCCGGCTCGTCGTCAACTATCATTATCTTCCACTTATCTGGCGTCTCAGGCAAGACGCTTACGTCGCCTTTCTGAAAGAAGAACTGCTCGTCGCCACTGTGGCCAATCATGTTGCCCTCACTCATACTCCACCCTCTGCCTTAACTGGGAATTTAATTATAAATGTCGTTCCCTTGCCCTCGATACTTTTACATTCTATACGTCCGCCCAGGGTCTGCGTTACTATACTATACACTATATGTAATCCCAGGCCCGTGCCTCCAGCCCCTCGCTTCGTCGTAAAGAAAGGGTCAAATATCCTCTTGAGATCTTCCTGCGATATCCCCTTGCCGTCGTCTTTATATTCTACAATTACTTCATTGTTTTTAGCTATAGTCCCAATAGATATATCTCCCTTGTCATCGGGGCCATAGGCGTGCAGCAGGGAATTCATCACGAGGTTGGTTATGACCTGGGCAAACGCCCCGGGATAGCTGTCCACGGTTATTTCTTTTGGACATGAGACCTCAATCTTATGTTGATGTTGTTTCAGTTTCGGCTGAAGGTTTAACAGAATTTCTTTTAAATACTCGCCTACCATGAAACTACGCCTCTCCTGTGTCATTTGATCTTTTGATACCATCTTGAAACTCTTTATTAACTCAGCCGTTCGTTGGAGGTTCCTGAATATAAGTTGGCTGCCTTTTCCCACATCGGCTATATAACTCTCCAGCTGCTCCTTATGCAGTGACTTGTCTTTAAAGGCGGACATTATAGTTTCAGTTGTTTGTACAATATTTGACGACAGTGTATAGGCAATGCCCACAGGCGTGTTTATCTCATGCGCAACGCCTGCTACTACCTTCCCAAGCGAGGACAACTTCTCTGACTGAATAAGGTGTTCCTGGCTCTGATGGAGATCTTCGTATGCCTTTTCTAACTCTGTTATAACCAATTTTCTGCTGTTTACCTCATTGTGGAGCTGCTCGTTCAGCGTTTTCAGTGCATTGGTTCTCTCATCAACCAGCTCTTCCAGGTGGTCGCGGTATTTACTCAACTCATGTCCTTTTTTAATCCTGTAAATTACAAATATGCCAATTGAGGATATTACAATCATTATCAGTAACACGTATACGACATTCTTATATATTTCATATCTGACGCCAGATAAGTCAACAAGTAAATGCACATTCCAATGAGTAGTATTATCATGTGTTCCCAGCATCAGATATTCCGTGTCCTTAGATTTCTTCCCTGCTTGTGATTGCTCAGAACGGCTGATTGTAACAAATTTCATGTCATTCTTTACTGATTCCCTTATGATCGGCAATGGCAATAAGGGTTCATCAAGATACACCTTATCGTTTTTAAGTTTTGTTAAAGTGCCCTCCGGCAATTTGTATATTGTGTGATAGAGATAGCGCTGATTACTGGTATGAAAAATAACCCCTGCATCGTCCGCGACTATCAGTACCTCTTCTTTCTCTGTGTTTTTAGGTGTAAACAGGTTGATATCATATTTTATCACGGCAACCCCGATTATCTCATCGCCGTTTACTACCGGATGTGATCTAAAATACCCAAGTTTTTTTGTTACAATACCGATATTTATGTCCTCATAGGGAGTTCCCTGAATTGCTCTTTGGTAATATCCCCTGAATGTATAATTCTTGCCGACAAAACTGAGGGCGGTTTTATAGTTGCTTGACGCAACTGCGGTACCTTTCTTATCCAGTACGTAAGATACGGCTGCACCTATGTCTATATTAAATCGCAATAAATATTCGCTAATTGCATTTTGTTCCCCTGGATTACTTAAGTACGATATAACATAGGGATTTCCTGATAATATTTTAGTATAGTTAATATAGTTGTTCACCTTGTCTGACAGATAGTTATTATATGTGTTTAAATGCTCTGCCGATTCTTTATGAACATTCTCTATTGTCCTGTCTTTTGTCCAGATGACTGTAAATATCAATAATACTATGGCAGCTATCAACATAAAAGCTGTTAAACGCGCAGCAGTTAAATGCCTTATTATCCAATTGCCAGGTTTATCGCGCTCAATCATGCCGCACTCTCTGCCTTAACAGGGAATCTAATTACAAACGCCGTTCCCTCACCCTCTGCACTTTTACATTCTATCTGTCCGCCCAGGGTCCGCGTTACCGTATTATACACTATATGCAATCCCAGGCCCGTGCCTCCGGCCCCCCGTTTCGTCGTATAGAATGGATCAAATATCCTCTTTATATCTTCCTGAGATATGCCCTTGCCGTCATCTGAGTATTTAAAAACTATTTCATCATTTTTGGCTACAGCCTCAATTGATATCCTGCCTTTGTCGCCTGGGCCATAGGCGTGTATCAGGGAATTCATCAGGAGGTTTGTTATGATTTGGGCAAACGCCCCGGGATAGCTGTCCACGGTTATTTCTTTTGGACATGAGATCTCAATCTTATGTTGATGTTGTTTTAGCTTCGGCTGAAGGTTCAAGAGAATTCCTTTTAAATACTCGCCTACCATGAAACTACGCCTCTCCTGTGTCATTTGATCAGTTGATACCATCTTGAAACTCTGTATCAACTCAGCCGTTCGATGGAGGTTGTTGAATATAAGTTGATTGCCTTTTTCAGCTTCGGCCAGATATTCCTCAAGCTGCTCCTTACGCAGGGATTTATCCCTGAAGGCTGATATTATGGTTTCCGTTGTCTTTACATGGCATGACGACAGTGTATATGCGATGCCCACAGGCGTGTTTATCTCATGGGCCACGCCTGCTACCAACTGCCCAAGCGAGGCCATCTTCTCTGACTGCACTAGTTGTGCCTGGCTCTGTTTCAGATGCTCGTTGGTTCTCATCAATTTCTCTAAATGCTCGTCGCGGGAGCGTTGCATTGTATCCAACTCGCTGAGCATAGAGTTAAACGATTCAGCTAAGACCCCTATCTCGTCGTTTGAGCTGACGCCGGTTATTTGAGAGTGATTCCCTTTGGCAATCTTATTGGTAAGTGAAATAAATCTTCTGAGCGGATTGGTTATGTTATTGGCTATCAACGTAAAGATAACGCCGCTGATGGTTAATACCAAAAATAATATACCTGATGAGGCGTAGATGGTTTTATCAGCCTTTGAGATAAACTCCGCATATGGTATGGCTACTATTAATTGCCACCCTGTCTCTTCGATTGAGGTATAGGCCGCAATACTGTCGATTCCTGCGACGGTTGCCCTGATGATACCATTATTCGCCAATGCAGGGGGAAAATAGGTATTCCCCGCCTTCCCGGCCAACCGCGTAACGTTGTCTGGATATATGATAGTTTTTTTGTTGTCTAATAATAAGATAAATCCATCATCGGCCACTTTCACGTCGGACAGGCAATTGGTGATGCTGGAAACAGGCGTAACAGCCTTTATTAACCCTATCATCGTGTCACCAAAGAAGCTATACTTTGGTATGGCAAACGTAATCGCGGGTACGCCAAGAGTGGCATTGTATTGCACGTCTGAGATAAGAACCTTATGAGGCTGCTGTATGCCTGTTGTGAATTGCGACATTATTATCTGTCTTAAGTTTGCGGTATCGCTCATGTTGCCGTCGCCGCTTTCGTGCTTACCGCGTATAACCGTTACCTCTTCGTCTGTCGTTGTGTTTACATAACTTAATACGGGGAATTCTTCTGAAAACTTTTTGAAATGTTCTATAAGAACACGCTCGTGGTATCTCTCTGTATAAATATCTATAATGGACCCCAAAAACTGGACAACATGTTAAGTTACAGTAAGAGCAGAAAGATGGAGGTCCAAGGATACTATGAAGACGAAATATGCATCGGCATTTAAGGCAAAGGTAGCAATAGAAGCGATAAAGGCAGATAAGACATCGTCAGAGCTGGCGACCCAGTATCAGGTGCATCCAGAGCAGATACGGCAGTGGAAGGGAATAGCCAGCAAGGGCATAGAAGAGTTGTTTATTGGCAGGAGGCAAAAGG
>PEAC01000073.1 GCA_002753305.1 Nitrospirae bacterium MYbin6 | reverse complement strand
TGTGGGGATAGTGTCGGGCATTCCAAAGAAATGCTGAAAACCGCCATCAGACTTTTTATAGAAGAGGCAGAGAAAATGGGAACACTTGATGAGATATTGACAGAGTGTAATTATACTAAAGATGATAACGGCAGATGGATACCATCAAAAATAATAGCATCTGAATTAGTAAGTATCTAATCCAAATGCCAAGAATTGTCCCGCTGTCATCTGAGAAGTTGAGAAAGGTATTTGAGAGAAAAGGATTTAAATGTGCGAGAATCGAAGGAGATCATTACATATATACAAAGCATGGGGTTATAAGGCCTGTGGTTATTCCACAAAGGAAAGAAGTGCCTGTTTTTATAATAAAAAACAATTTGAGGACAGGTTGTATTAGTAGAGAAGAGTATTTTTCAATACTGGAGAAGCTGTTATGAATTTATTCGGACATCAAAAATAATTAAGGAGAGCCAATATGAAAAAACGAGTGCTGATAATTGACGACGAGGAGGCCATAAGGGATTACCTCTCTACAGTACTGAAGGAAAACGGTTACGATTGTATAATGGCAAAAGACGGCGAAGAGGGGTTGGCTATGGCCAGGCAGGAAAAACCCGACTTAATAACCCTCGACGTTATGATGCCCAAAAAGACCGGCATAGACGTGATAGGCGAGATACGCAGAGACCCTGAACTGGGAGACATGCCGGTTATCATGTTGAGTTCTATAAGGAACTTCATAGAGCAATCATACAAAGAACTCGACAACGCAGAGACAATAAAGCAGATGGAACAAATGCTCGACGAGCCGGACAGCAAGGTACAAAAATTCTTCCTGCGGTTCAAGTCATACCGAAAAATGCTGCTCATAGACAGGGACGCAATAATAGACCAATTCCAAAAGGGAGAGCTAAGGCTGGGGGGTATGCCCTCATTGCCGGACATATTCCTCGATAAACCCGTTGAGCCGGAGGAGTTTGCCCACGCAGTCAATAGATTAATCGGACAGCCGGAATAGGTCACAGGCAGGCTAACCCCAACTCGAATAAAAAAACACATTTTTTTGCCGGATAGTGTTACTATATAGATTGATGTTGAAGGGGTTAGCAACCCTATGCGTAAGTGGGGTTAGCAACCCCCCGGCGTAAGTGTATATAAAAAGGAGGGAGCAAATGCCAAGGAAAAATTATTTTTTCACTTCCGAATCGGTAACCGAAGGGCATCCGGATAAAGTGGCAGATCAGATATCGGACGCTATTCTTGATTCGATACTCACAAATGACCCTAACGCAAGAGTTGCCTGTGAGACATTAGTAACCACGGGGTTGGCTTTCATAGCCGGCGAAATAACGACGTCGACTTATGCCGACATACCGTCAATCGTAAGGGCGACGATAAAAGAGATCGGCTATACGAGGGCAAAGTACGGCTTTGACTATGAGACATGCTCAGTTATAACGGCCATACATGAGCAATCGCCGGACATTGCTATGGGAGTTGACCCGGGCGGGGCCGGAGACCAGGGGTTGATGTTCGGATTCGCCTGTAACGAGACCGAAGAGCTGATGCCGGCAAGCATTATGCTGGCCCATAAACTGGCAATGAAACTGGCCGACGTCCGCAAAAAGGATGTAATCCCGTACCTGCGCCCTGACGGCAAGACACAGGTTACCATAGAATACCGCGAGGGCAAGCCGCACAGGCTCGACAACATCGTCGTCTCCACTCAGCACAGCCCCGATGTTACGTTAAGGGAACTAAAGGAAGACATCATAGAAGAGGTCATTAAGCCTACTATCCCAAAGGAATTGCTTGACGAGGAGCGTATTATATATCACGTCAACCCCACAGGCAGATTCGTCACCGGTGGGCCGATGGGAGACACGGGCCTTACGGGCAGAAAGATTATCGTAGACAGCTACGGCGGCACGGGCAGGCACGGCGGAGGGTGTTTCTCCGGCAAGGACCCGACAAAGGTTGACCGCTCCGGCGCCTACATGGCCAGATATATCGCCAAAAACATCGTAGCCGCTGGAATCGCAGAAAGGGCAGAGGTTCAAATTGCCTACGCCATCGGCATCGCACAGCCGCTGTCAATTCTCGTAGATACATACAACACGGGGAAAATCGCCCATGACAAGATAGTCAAGATAATCAGGGACAACTATGACCTTACCCCCAAGGGTATAATAGACAAGCTTGACCTGAGAAGGCCGATATATAGAAAGACGGCCTCATATGGGCATTTTGGAAGGCCGGATCCCGATTTCACATGGGAAAAGACAGACATGGCCGCACAACTCAGAAAAGAGGCCGGCCTGTAGGGGCCGTATCGAAGAAAAGGAGACATGCCAAGATGGTAAAACATGACGTAAAAGATATAAACCTGGCCGACCAGGGGAAGCTGAGAATCGAATGGGCCGAGATGGAGATGCCGGTTCTCAGATCAATAAAAGAGTATTTCTCAAAGGATAAACCCCTAAAGGGCATAAGGCTGGCAGCCTGCCTGCACGTAACGACAGAGACGGCAAGCCTGATGGAGACACTTAAGGCCGGCGGGGCAGAGGTAGCCCTCTGCGCGTCAAACCCCCTAAGCACACAAGACGACGTTGCGGCAAGCCTGGTTAAGCACTCAGACATCCCCGTCTTCGCCATCAAGGGCGAAGACAACGAGACGTACTATAAGCACATAATGGACCTCCTGTCCTTTAAGCCGCATCTGACAATGGACGACGGTGCGGACCTGGTCAGCGTGCTTCACAAGGAAAAGCAGGACCTCCTGCCCAATGTAATAGCAGGGACGGAGGAGACCACAACAGGGGTTATCAGGCTTCGGGCGATGGCTGAAAAGGGAGTCCTGCGCTACCCGATAATAGCGGTCAACGACGCGCACACCAAGCACCTGTTTGACAACCGCTACGGCACGGGGCAGAGCACGATGGACGGGATACTGAGGGCGACAAATCGTCTGATGGCCGGCTCGGTATTCGTGGTATGCGGCTATGGATGGTGCGGCCGTGGAGTAGCGATGAGGGCCAGGGGCATGGGCGCAAGGGTTATCGTAACGGAGATAAATCCACTAAAGGCGCTTGAGGCCACGATGGACGGCTATGATGTGATGCCGGTGATGGACGCGGCAAAGATAGGCAACATATTTGTTACCGTTACGGGTAACATTAACGTAATCAGCGAGAAGTGTTTTAGCGTGATGAATGACGGCGCGATTGTGTGCAACTCCGGGCACTTTAACGCGGAGATAGAGCTGACGGCCCTCGAAAAGATGGCCACGGGCAGAAGGGAGATAAGGCCGTTCGTAGAGGAGTTTATGCTGCCGAACAAGAAAAGAATCTATGTGCTTGGCGAGGGCAGGTTGATAAATCTGGCCTCGGCCGAGGGACATCCCTCGTCGGTAATGGACATGAGTTTTGCCAATCAGGCCCTGTGCTCTGAGTACGCCGTGTTGAACCACAAGAAACTCAAAAAGACCGTATACAGCGTCCCCGAGCAGATAGACACAGAGATAGCAAAGCTCAAGCTAACGACAATGGGAATAAAGATAGACAAACTGACAAAGGCCCAGAAGGACTATTTAAAGAGCTGGGAGATGGGGACATAGTTGACTTAAAGACGCTGTCACAGGAGGGAATCGGGGAGATGTTCCAGGGGATCGGGCTTCCGCGATTCAGGGTAACGCAGCTAATCCACTGGATGTATGAAAAGGATGTGCTGGGGATAGACGACATAACGGAGTTCTCGAGGCCTTTGAGGGAGACCCTCAAGGGCCTTTCATACATTGGTAACCTGAAGATCCTCAAGAAGACTGAATCCTCTGACGGGACGGCAAAGCTGCTCTTTGGCCTTGATGACGGGCTGAGCGTAGAGGGTGTGCTGATTCCAGATGAATACCGGCTGACACTCTGCGTATCGTCGCAGGTGGGGTGCGCGATGGGGTGCAGGTTTTGTCTGACGGCCTCGATGGGATTGACAAGGAATCTGAGGGCCGATGAGATAGCGGGGCAGGTGACGGCTGTAAGGCGTGAGCTTCAGGGGCAGGCCGAGATAACCAACATAGTGCTGATGGGGATGGGCGAACCGTTGAAGAATTTTGGAGAGGTGACTAAGGCGATACAGATAATAACGCAATATATGGGGATATCAAAGAGGCGGATAACGCTGTCAACGGCTGGCGTGGTGCCTGAGATGCAGCGCTTATATAGGGAGATGCCGGAGGTAAATCTGGCCATATCACTTAACGCGACGACGGACGATGTGAGGTCCACGTTGATGCCAATAAACAATAAATACAACATAGACACGCTGCTTCGTGCGTGCCACAGGCTTCCAATCTCACCCAGGAGGCGCCTGACGATAGCCTACGTGTTGCTGAAAGGGATAAACGACACACCAGAGGACGCGCGGCGACTGATTGCAATGTTAAAGGGGCTGAAGGCGAAGGTCAACCTGATCCCGTTCAATGAATACGAAGGAGCCCGCTATGAGGCCCCCGGTGAAAAGGCCGCCATAGAGTTCCAGCAAATCCTGATAGCAAGACACATAACCGCATTTATAAGAAAGAGCAAAGGCCTGGAGATCCAGGCAGCCTGCGGACAGCTAAAGACAACCCACGAACAATCATAGCCAGAGTGAGGAAATAGAGGATTAGTTTCTCTGAAAATATTGTATTACTTGGTTCAAACTGAATAATTAAGAGTTTGAGATTCTCTTGCAAAACTATGAGTTATTTGTTATAATAAAACTATGGGAAATAGTAGCGAACAATACGAGTTACCACATAATATTGAAAAATATCTGCATGCTCTGTCAAAAACATATGAACACCAGAACAAAAAAGACCTTCAAACAATTATTGTTAACGCAAGAATCACAGTTCATAAAAAATGGTCTCATGATAATTGGAATGGCGGCACATATGGACACGCAATATATTTTAGTGTACCTTATGGCCTGTACAATATACTTAATATATTCAATCAAAAAGAAAAGTACCAAGAACAAATTAAAGACGATATAAATAAAATACATAACATTCAAAACGAATTTATTGAGGAAGTCTTTCTTGAAATAGATATTCCACAGGAAGACGACTGGCGCAGAGACTCAGGGCAGTTAATAAAAGACAAGCGAACAGTCCCTATCGAATCGCAAAATCGAGTATGGGAAGAAAATGGCTACTATCGGGTATTTCTCAGTCATCAAACAGAATATAGGGTGGAAGCCGCAGAATTAAAAGCTAAGCTAAGTCTATTTGGCATAACATGTTTTGTAGCTCATGAAGATATTGAACCCCTTAAGGAATGGCAAATAGAAATTGAAAACGCCCTTTTCTCTATGGATGCGCTTATTGCCCTTATGACATCGGATTTCCACGATAGCAAATGGACTGACCAGGAAGTAGGAGTAGCTTTTGGTAGAGAAGTTCCTATTATCTCAATCAAGTTAGGTAGCGATCCTTATGGCTTTATTGGTAAATTCCAAGCGTTATCGTGTTCTATAGAAAATGTACCAAAGGAAATAGTAAAATATTTAATAAAATATGAAAAAATGAAAGACACATATATAAGTTCAGTTAGTAAGTGCAGTAGTTTTAAGGATGCGGATACATTGGCTGAATTATTACCCTTGATTGATAGCTTGTCAGACATACAAATCTCTAATCTAATTAAAGCCTTTAATGAAAACTCGCAATTACGCGGCATAATACGGGATACTGAATTTGCAAATACCTTGCGCGCTCTCTTAAAGAAGCTAGGTTCGGATGTTAAATCATTACGGGATGTTTAAGGTAGAGCTTGTCTATTGAACAGCTTTTAAGTTATTACTGACTCCATATCAGCCAAAGTTCAATAGTGCTTGTGGATCTTTTGTTGGAGGTATCTTATGGTCAAATACGGCACATCCGGCCTGATAGAGGCACAGTATGAGCCTGGTTCCAGTGGACAAGTGCTCAGGAAATTGTTTAAGCATCCTGACATCTGAACATCCTGATATCTAATCCTTATAAACCGCTTCACGGTAAGAGTCTGCACATAGACTTGCCATGCACAGACTCTGAACTGTTATGCTGTTACCTGTTCTGAGGGCCATGATTTTGTTGATGGCCGTTGTTTTGCGGCGGCGGGTACTTGTCCTTGCAGGCCCGGAGGTCGTCGTGTGATTTTGCCGCCTGTACACATGCCTTTATGGCCTGAATATGTGTGATCTTCTGCTCAAAGTGCTGGAGAATCTCAGTCTTCTTCTGCTCAAAATTCTGGCCCTGCGGCCCCTGTCCCTTCGAATTGCCCTCAAAAGCGAATGCCGGTATGGCAAGCGCACAGGTGAACACTGCCGCTAACAATGCTGTCTTCATAGCTGCCTCCTTTTCAATTATACTGCGCCTCGTACGAGACGAACGAAATTATAGATGCCCATCGCATCCCCCTTTATTATTTCCAGCTTGTCCCTGTGTATATCCAGGTGCTGCCATTATTGTAGTACATAAACCCATCAAACCACGCCAACAGGCCCGTCCCGTTGCTATACCACTGGACGTAGAACGTGCCCTCGGCGATTGCCCACGCAGTGATCCCACCGGACTTAGCGCCGAAATATGAACTGTACTGGGCATAGATGGAATTAATGGTTTTTGTTGCCTTGCTTAAATCACTCTCTGCGTCGCGGACGAGGCGGACGAAGTTAAGGCCGCGAAGGGCGTCGCCCTGCGGCCCGAAGGAGTAGCCCGTGTAACTCACTCCGCCCTTGCTTACAACCTTAACTGCCGCATACGGGTATGGAGGGGCAGCCTTGGGGTCTGAGCGCTGCGCCCCGGCTCCGTGTACATCTATCCATGAATTATTCGGCCAGCCCAGCGCCCTACCAAACGCCACGTAAACCGCCCTGTCGCCTGCTGACCCCGTGGCCGAGTATCCGGCATGGGTTGTTGATGTCCAATAATACGGATAGTCGGCGTCGCCGTTTTCGTTGACGATTGAGGTGGTGGTAAAAAATGTGGTATCAATGGCCGGTTTACCGTTAAAATCAGGCGCGTTGTCGTAGTCAACTATGCTCTGGAGTTCCTTGGCATTGGGAGGCGCCAGTCACTGTAAGCAAGGTAGTTCGCGGCGTTCTTAGACTGCGCCCATGAGAGCGCCGCTTCCCATGTCATCCCAGAGCCGCTGTCTGCCTGGTCCAGGAAATGGGGTCAGGTCTTTCATTTTGAGAATCTCTCATTTACACGCAATCAATCTGCTTATGTTGTCGGGTATCAGAATAAGCCAGGTCTAAAGGGTGCAGTTGTCGCAGAATAAAGCAAACATCTATCAAAAAGTCTCACAATAAAGTAATTACGAATAAATAAATCTGCCCCCTTTTTCACATTTGTCAAGATTCAAGACCTGACCCCAGCAAGTCCAGCATAAATAATTATGTCCCCTTTATGTCCATTTTGATGGTGGATTCAGGTGTTACACACCTATTGACATAAGCTCCATCCTATAGATGACTTGCGTCTGTGGCTGAACGAACAGATGGATACCAAATACATACCTGCTACCTCTGCGGAACAAATCACTTTGACTATCTAAACGCGCTGCAACGATACTCTTCTGAACTTGCCGCCAACCCAGAGCTTTGGATGCCGTGGAATTACAAAGATACCATCCGAACCCTGGCTGATTAGCCCCGGTATCTGAAAAAATATTTTCACTTACGCACCGCTGCCGAAAGGACACAAAATAAATCTGTCCCCATTGTCTTTCTCATTGTCTTCTTACTCAGACACATCAGCATCATGCTTTAGTTCGTATTTTATATTCATAACTACATCGCGTCTGAGAGAATGATATATCCCGCAGTATTTATCCTGCGACAAGGATATCGCCCTTTGAACCTTGTTCTCTGTGAGATTCTTACCGGAAATATGGAGCATTACGTCGAATTGCTTAAAGTACTGCGGGGGTTGTTCCGGTTTCGTACCCTGGATATCTACCTTAAACGATGATAGTTGAACCTTCATCTTCTGTAAAAACATCACACAATCGGTAGCGATACATGCGCCGAGGCTGAGCATCAGGGGTTCAGAAGGTTGGCATCCCCATTCGACATTGGCGTCGAAGTCAATTTCGTATCCCTTCTGAGTCCTCCCTGCAAAAATAAAGTCTTTTTCCCAGGTTACAGTCCCCTTAAAGACTGTTGCTACCTTGGATTTGTACCCATCTAATAACTCCTCTACGTTTTGAACTTCATCTTCAGCCATAGTTGTCACCTCACCTTATCAGAATAGTAGTTTAATAATATAAAATCCGTAAACTTACCAACTTGCCCATTATACTATATTTGAGGGGTAAATGAGGATACCGGAATGAAAAAAAGAGTACATCATACGCCGAAAAGAATACTTTACGCTTGAAATTGTGAAAAAATCATTCTAATTGTGTATACTATTACTGTGTTGGGAGGTCTCCTTAATGGAAGATAAAAAATATATGGTCGTTATCGAGGGCGTCCTGGACGCCTGGCGTGAGGAGGATGTCAGGAGGAATCTTGCTTATTTGTTTAGCATTGACGAGTCGGAGGTTGGGCGTATATTCACCAATTTGCCGCGAGTTCTGAAAAGAGGCCTTACCTGGGATGCAGCACAAAAATATAAAACGGCTATAAGCAAAGCCGGCGCAGCATGCCACATACAATTTGCCGGTGGCGCGGCTGAAGAGAAAAATACCCATAAGTGGGAAGAAAAGCCCAAAGCTCAGCATGAAGAGCCACCGCCTTCAGAAGAAGACGACGAAGAACGACAACCTCCTCCACGCATTACGCACATGGAACTTGGCGGCATTCATCATATAAAGTATGAAAGGGAATCTATTGCTCATGTGCCTTTTTCCAGCCAAATCCCCGGTGTGTTTATTTATCCTTTACTCGGACAGGGCAAGTGGGTCTTGATTGCCGGAGCGCTGTTTTTTATAATTGCGGGGGTGATTCCCTTTATGGGAGTTCTCATAAAGGTCATTTTAATAGGGTATATGTGTGCATTTATGATGAAGATAATCACCACATCCTCATGCGGCGAAAAAGCACTCCCGGACTGGCCCGAATTTACGAATTTTATTGACGATATAATTCGCCCCGCATTCATGGTATTGGCTGTCTATATTGTAAGCAATCTGCCGGTTATTGCCTATGTGGTGTCGTACTCGGCCTTCGGGGACGGATTCCTTTCTTTTGATGCCGACATGGGAAATCCCATTATATATCCGGCGATTTTTATCTTTATCGTGGCCGGTATGTTATACTTTCCTATGGCAGTGCTGGCGGTATCTATGACCAATACCTTTGGGGCAGTCAGCCCTCATATTGTCATACCTTCGATATTCAGGGTTCCGGTGGAGTACTTAATGCTCTGCGGGGTGCTTTTGGCCATATATCTGGTGAAAGTAGCCGTTGGGTGGGTAGTTGGCATTCCTTATGTTGGCCCCATTATCAGTATGTTTGTAACATTTTATTTTTACGCGGTAGAGATGCGCCTCGTCGGGCTTTTATACTATAGCGAGAAGGAGCGGCTTGGATGGGATTTTCATTGAGGTATTTGTATATAGTGATATTGCTGTGTGTTGCGGCAGGCACTGTCTCTCTGGCCGATGCCATCGGGGAAAGGAAATTCGGCCCCGATGATGTCAATACCACAGTTGATATGGAGGCCGGGAAGGCCACCATTGTGTCTTTTACGAAATTGGGTGTGGTGGACCTGCTAACCATATCCTTCGCGCTGTCCGATACCTCAGAGGGCAGCACGGACAACGCTACAATCGAGAATTATTTAGTAAATGGCACACCCACGGCAGTACCGGTAGAAAAAACCGCCGCTGCCAAAATCAACATCAAGGGAGACCCCAGATACTCTAAATTTATAACAGTAACGCCGAATATTATGCTTTCAACGGCAGGCGCCGAGTTTGAAAAAGTCCAGCCCTTTGAGGTCGATGATTCGCGGTATTATTTTCTCTTTGCCCTGAGAGACGGCTGTGAGGAATGCTCCATTGTGGGATACGCCAGAATTGCCTTCGATTTCGACAAAGACGGAAAATTCAAAGAAGCCACTTTGATTAAACTGATGAAAACACGGCAGCGGCTGTAGCAGGGCCGCCTCTGTAGTAGTGTTTACTTAAAGGCATGAAAAAAAGGCTCGACCTGATACTAACAGAACGAGGCCTCGCACCCTCCAGAGAGAGGGCAAGGGCACTGGTTATGGAAAATAAAGTCTTATTAAATGGCATGCCCGTCGATAAGGCAGGGCATCCCGTTGACCCCTCCGCCGAGATTACCGTAAAGGAAACCGAAGTACCATATGTAAGCCGAGGCGGGATAAAACTGTCCTAT
This sequence comes from Nitrospirae bacterium MYbin6, assembly GCA_002753305.1. Taxonomy (GTDB): domain Bacteria; phylum Nitrospirota; class Thermodesulfovibrionia; order Thermodesulfovibrionales; family Magnetobacteriaceae; genus Magnetominusculus. The sequence continues at coordinate 8,803 of PEAC01000073.1, read as the reverse complement.
GCCCTTGACGAATTCAAAATCGATGTTACGGGGAAAACCGCAATGGACATAGGGGCCTCAACCGGAGGGTTTACCGATTGCCTGCTTAAACGTGGCGCCTCTATGGTCTATGCCGTGGATGTCGGCTACGGGCAGCTCGCCTGGGGACTAAGAAATGACCCGCGGGTTATCCCTATTGAGCGAACTAATATCCGCTATCTCGAAAGAGACAAGATTCCATGTGCCATAGACATCGCCGTAGTAGACGTATCTTTTATATCGCTGAGGCTGGTGCTTCCGGCAGTGTTGAGATTTCTCCTGCCAGACGGAGTCGTCGTTGCCCTGATAAAACCACAGTTTGAGGTCGGTAAGGGTGAGGTCGGCAAGGGTGGTATCGTAAGGGATGAGATAAAGAGGCTCCGCGTCGTTGACGAGATGCAGGAGTTCTTCTGCTCTGCCGGCCTTGTAGTCTCCGGCGTTTGTGAAAGTCCCATAAAGGGCCAAAAAGGCAATGTCGAATATTTTATCCACTCATCCCTGGCAGCCACATCGTTATTGACATAATTAGCAAATAATGTTACATTTACTCCGTGGCTTTGAATTTATCAAAATTGAGGCGAAGGATTGAGAAGAAAAGGATTATGAAATGGCTGCGATAAAAAAGATATTGATAGTAGATGACTCGACATCGGCCCGGTTTTTCATTAAAGGGTGTATCCCAAAGGACAAGGGCTATGAAATCGCAGAGGCCAGCGACGGGGCTAAAGGCGTTGAGACCTATAAGAGTTTCCGCCCCGATGTTACGTTTATGGATTTGACGATGCCTGTTATGACCGGCTTTGAGGCAATTGAGCATATAAAGGCCATTGACCCTCACGCAGTAATAATTGTCCTGACGGCGGATATCCAGGCTAAAACAATCGAAAGGGTTACAGCGCTTGGGGTCGTTACGGTTCTGAAAAAACCTCCCGTTAAGGCCAGTGTTGAGGAAGCGCTAAACAAAATTCAAGGGATATAAGGGTAAATTGTGGAAATAAACGACGATAGTACGTTTTCTGAGTTGGAAATAGACACACTTCAGGAGATAATGAATATAGCATTCGGGCAGGCCTCTGCCGACCTTGCCGATGTTATTAACGTATTTATTGTCTTAAGCGTACCTGCCCTGAAACTCAAGAAGGCATTGAGTTTATTGGAATTTATCAATATTGAGATAGGCGACCTGAAGAACTTCAAGATAATAGAGCAAAGTTATTGGGGGAAATCCAAGGGCGTTGCCCTGTTGGCATTTCCACATGAGGCTGAGCTGGAGCTGATTGCCATGTTCAGGGAAGATACGGGTATGGGATTTGAAAACAATATGTCAGATGAGCTTGATAACGAGATGTTGATAGAAATAGGAAATATTCTGATAGGGGCATGCGTGAGTAAGATGGCAGAGCTACTTAAAGATGTGGTCACATTTGTGCCGCCACGGGTGATATCCGGAGAGCAGTTGAGCGAGGCATTTGTTGAGAATCGGTTCGAGCCTGAAAACAGAGTAATCTTACTGAAGACCCTCTTTCAGATAGAAGGACGCGAGCTGTCGGGTCATCTGTTTCTGGTGAATAGCCTCGATTCGATTCATACGCTTAAGGACGCCCTGCGCGCTTTCTGGAAACAGTACGAGTGATATACAGACAGGTCTTTGACGTAATAAATATCGGCATCGTTATCCTGGACACGGAGCTTAATGTTTGTTACTGGAACCGCTGGATGACGCAACACAGCGGCATTGAATGCGAGGATATAATCGGTTCACCGCTTTTGGAGTTCTTCCCGGAAATTAACACAAAGTATTTAGACCGCAGTGTAAAGGCCGTTTTAAGATTCGGGAATTTTGTGTTCCTGTCACAAAAGCTTCACAAATATTTGTTTAAATTCAAAAAAGATACCTCCGGCTTTCAGCACATGCAGCAGAGCGTTACGATAGGCCCTATCAGAGGCAGTGATAACTCAATCGATCATGTCTTCATTGTCGTACAGGATGTGACGGAGATGGCCGCGTATGAAAGAAAACTCCACGAGATGAACATCAAAGACGGCCTTACCGGCATATATAACCGGCGCTACCTTGAGTCCCGTCTGAAGGATGAATTCGACAGGCACAAGCGATACTGCCATGCCCTAAGTATAATCATGTTCGACATAGACCATTTTAAGGCCATAAACGATTCCTACGGACACCAGTACGGGGATATTATCCTGAAAAAGGTATCTTCCACGGCACTTAACACCCTCCGGGCCAACGATATGCTGGCGCGATACGGTGGTGAGGAGTTCTGCTGCATACTTCCCGAGACCACAATAAGCAACGCTATGATGGTTGCGGAGCGAATCAGAAAAAATGTTGAATCTCAGGAAAACAAATTCTCAGGTATATCAGGCGACATAACGGCAAAAGTTACTATAAGCCTGGGCGTATCAGAGTTGTGCGAGCTAACGGATACCCACGAAAAGCTCCTTAAAAAAGCCGACGACGCCCTCTACGCCGCCAAGCACACAGGGCGTAACAAGGTGGTCCAGATGAATCTTGATTAGGCTTTTTTATGCTTGGCAACAGACTTTGCCGCGCAGACCATTGCCAAACTTATCGCCTCGGCCCTTTCCTTGCTAACCAGTATCTCAACAAGCTGCAATGCAAACTCAATGGCCGTCCCCGCGCCCTGGCTTGTTATTACCTTGCCGTCAACTACTACACGTTCGCTTTCCGATACAGAAGCCGCGTTGAGTTTCTGCTGAAATGTTGGATGGCTCGTCGCCTTTTTATCTGAAAGAATGCCGGCCTCTGATAGTACGTAGGGTGCGGCGCATATGGCTGCCGTGTATTTGCCTGCCTCGTACATCTCACGAACTGCCTTCTTTACCCGTTCGTCCTTTGCAAGATTATCCGTCCCGGGCATTCCCCCAGGCAATACGACCATATCGTAATCCAGCGCCCTGACGGCATAAAGTGCGGCATCGGGTATTATCCGTACCCCTCTGGCACTTGTAATCGGCCCGTCTTTGACTCCGGCGGCTACTACCTTTATATCCGCCCTTCTTAAGACATCAATTACAGCGACTGCCTCGATTTCCTCAAATCCATCCGCTAAAATTACTAATACACCCGCCATATATACCTCCCGCCTTTTATATTGATTCAGATTGATTATAGCAGATTTCACAGCCTCTGCGTCAAGCGCTTACGCTCATGTGGGCGCGGCAGTTTGAGTTGGGCTTCTCCAGCGTTAACCGCGTGTGTTACTGCAACCGGGACAGGTCTTTACACTGGGCTGATTCGATTTTCTTTATAGCGGATGCCTTAAGATTCGATTCATAGGACTCGTAGGCGCACTCGGTTATCTTGCGGCCCCAGCTTTCTCCGTCCTTTGGTGAAAGGGATGCGGGCATTTCAGCGGTATACTTGTCCATACAGGCTTTCACGGCTCGCGCTGTCTCAGTATTACAGCCTGATTGGTCGATGCCGAAGCATTTCCTGAAATACTGGTTATCCGCACATAAGAATTTTGGCATGATTACTGCCATCTGTTCTATCCAGTTTTCCTTTGTTACCGGGTTGGTGGCTGCCGCGGCAGTTTCCGTAAACTGCGGCATCTGTATGATTGACGCAACAATAAACGCCTGCAGCATTACAAATCTTAGCAATTTTCCCATTGATACCTCCGTTTCTGAAAAATTATAATATTAATTGCCGGGCAATGTAAAGAATGGATTCCCGTTTGCCAGACTGTGCCATAATAGAAAAAAATATCCTTCACATATAAAGGACTATAAAGGGGACAGATTTATTAAATATTTAATGGGACAGTAGAATTCCGGCGACACAATACTTATTGTACCTGTTTCATGGTGGGGTGAGTATCATCATTCGTAGCGCGTTTGCCTTGGTATGAGTCTGAAATTGTTGCGGCTTCATAGCGCTTTATGTGATAATAGTAGTATATAAATATGGGAACCGAATCTTTAACAAAATGCAGGGATTGCAACAGGCAGGTTAGTCTGTCTGCCCGAATATGCCCACAGTGCGGGGCGCCATTCCCGGCAAGGGCAGTATATAACGGCAGCGGTATCGAATGGAAATCCAGGGCCGCATTTTACGGCTACCCGCTTGTACACATCGCCTTTGGGCGGGATAAGAAGGGGAAACTTCGTGTGGCAAAGGGGATTATAGCCATAGGGCAGTTTGCCGTTGGGCTAATAACCTTTGCCCAGTTCGGCATTGGCGTTGTATTCGGCTTCGGACAGTTTATCGCGGGCTTTACGGCTATCTCTCAATTTGCGATTGCCGTTGCCTTCGGCCTTGGGCAGTTCGCCACAGGGCACATTGCAATAGGGCAGTTCGTAGCCGCGCGATATGGCCTTGCCCAAACGGGATTCGCCAAATACCTATGGAGCACTGACAGGCAAGACACCGAGGCGGTAGAGTTTTTCCTGAACCTCTATCAATACATTAAAACTATATTTAAAATATATTGAAGGAGACAGGCTATGCCGTCAAATAAAGTCCCTGATGACATAAATGCTTCTGAGATTACCCCAAAGGAGGTCTACCTCAACAGGCGTGAGTTTATGGCCGCCTCGGCCATGGCAGCGGCATCGGCGGCAATTCCCTCGCTTTCAGAGGCAGGGCCGCACGGAGGTACCCCTCTGAAAACCGCTAAACGCGTCGACTATGCCGCAAGTGAAGCCACGACGAATTATGAAAACGCCGCGGGTTATAATAATTTCTACGAATTCTCAACGAACAAAGAAGATGTTGCCGTCCTTAGTAAGGGCCTTCGCACCCGCCCGTGGACGGTCACCATAGAGGGCCTTATCAATAAACCAAAGGCCTATGACATTGACGAATTGATTAAGCTATTTCCCCTTGAGGAGCGCATATATCGTCTTCGCTGTGTCGAGGGGTGGTCAATGGTGATACCTTGGGTGGGATTTCCGCTTGAGGCCCTTATAAGGCGCTCTGAACCTAAGACAGGCGCGAAATTCGTAGAGTTTACAACACTGCTTGACCCCGCACAAATGCCCGGACAGCGGCGCGAAGTCCTTCATTGGCCATATGTCGAGGGGCTTAGGCTGGATGAGGCCATTAATCCACTCACCATCTTGTCAGTGGGTATGTACGGCGAGGTGCTGCCAAATCAAAACGGCGCCCCGCTGCGATTAGTCGTTCCGTGGAAATACGGCTTTAAATACATAAAGTCCATTGTGAAGATAAGATTTGTCGAACAAATGCCCGTTACGTCATGGATGAAGGCAGGCCCGCTTGAGTACGGGTTTTACGCTAACGTCAACCCCGAGGTCGACCACCCGCGATGGTCTCAGGCAAAGGAACGGCGCATCGGGGAGTTTCTGAAGAGAAAAACGCTGATGTTTAACGGCTATGCAGAGCAGGTGGCGGCACTTTATGCCGGCATGGATTTGCGAAGGTTTTTCTAAGCGGGGTGTTTAAATCCAGCAAAACAGTGAACTCTGCCGCCGCTTTATTATTCATTGTCCCATTGGCATATCTTATCTGGGGGGCGATGAACTCTCAATTAGGTGCCAATCCGGTTGAAAAGGTAATTCACGTAACAGGGAACTGGGCGCTGAACTTCGTACTCATTGCCATCACCACAAGGACTCTGTGTTCGCTTCCGCACATGAGACGCATTGGCTGGCTTCATCAAGTGGCAGGGTGGGCCGCATTTTTTTACGCAACCCTTCATTTTCTGGCATATGCAGTACTTGAGCATGCCTTATCGATAGGGGAGATGCTTGATGACGCCCTAAGACATAGACGTATCTTTGCTGGTGCACTGGCCTATATCGGATTAGCCGCAGCCGCGGTTATGGCGTTGCCGGTGGTATCACATGCAATGGGGTACGCGCGCTTTAGGGCCTTGCATAAGGTTGTCTATCCTGCCGCCTTATGCGGCGTTGTACACTATGTCTGGCTCGTGAAAAAAGACCTGCGCGCGCCCTTGATATATGCGGCGGCCTTTGCCGCATTAGCCGCATACAGGGCAGTTATGAAATTTTCCAGAAGACCGGTCTAACCTTGTTATTAACTAATAAAAGTATAGTGCTGTCTTATGCGGCAGTGTTAGTGCTGGCAGCCTTTTTATTATTTTATGATTTAGGCAACCGCCTCCTCTGGGATGACGAGGCACTGACGGCAGACCTTGCCATAAACATACAAAAATATGGGCTTCCCAGGACATTTGACGGAAAAAACCATTTAATTTTTCTTGGCCCCGCCGTGGATACCAATGGGAAACAGGTATGGACATGGTCTCCGTGGTTGGCAGAGTACTTAACAGCGGGTTCTTTCAGCCTGTTTGGAAAGTCCACAGCAACGGCAAGGCTTCCATTTGCCCTGGCCGGCTTTTTCTCGGTAATACTTCTGTTTGCACTTACGTACAGGGTCTTTAATTCACACGGAATTTCCCTTTTGGCGGGATTTCTGTTTACCGTCAACGAGCTTTTCATCCTGCACGCCAGGCAGTGCAGGTACTATGCCCTTATCGTATTTGCAGAGATATGGTTTATGTACGGTATTTATTATCTCTTAAAGGGGAGCCGGCGCAGGGGCATTATCCATGCGGCCCTTGCCATGGCAGTCCAGTTTTACAGCAACTACATGGTGCTGCAGGGTAACGTTATAGCCCTTCTTCTGTTTGCATTCTATAAAAAGAAAAGCGATAGTGCGTTTTTCAATCATGCCATATTATCGCTTGGAGTTGTGTTTGCCCTGGCCGCGCCGTGGGTTATATACGCAGATTTATGGCATAAGGCGTCTTATATCAGCAGCAGGAATATTGTATATGAGATGTTTTATTATCTTTTAGAGATGAATTTTTTTATGCTGCCTTTTGCGGTTGTCCTTATTCCCCTGTTCGTCCGGCTTTTTCCCCATAGTAACGACAATAGTGCAAAAAAGCTATCTGGCCCGCAGAGAGACTTCATTAAATTTCTCATCCTGTTAATACCCTTTAACCTGTTGTTTTCCTCTTTGACCCCCTGGTATTACCTGAGATATATAATACCGCTAATCCCTGTCAGCATGATCCTGGTACCGTTAATAATAACAAGGTATGTGAAAAACGTAGCCGCGGCGGCACTAATCGTTATCCTGTTGAGTATGTCTAATTATATCTCATACTATACGCTCTATCCGGTTGCGGGGATTAAAACATACATAAGCGGTATGTTTCCCGTGGCAAAGTACCATGAACCGCGGCTGCCGTTGGTTGATTTAATTAAAGAAACAGTAACGCCATACACGGACAGGTTAAAGGATGTGGCGGCGTACCTTAATGCTAACGTCAGGGACAATGAAACGGTGCTTGTGACGGCCTCGGAGTTCTCGTTGATATTTTACACAAACATCAGATACGCAGACCCGCTTGCACCGGGGGGAGTTCAGGGCTTGCCCGACTGGATAATACCTGAGAGCGCCTCAGGTCTGATTGAGCGCCTCAACGCAAAACATATGCCTCATGCGCTGCCTGAAAATATTAAGGATCTCTACAAGCCGCATACAATCGTCATACACAACACACAAAGAGGAGGCTCACTGCCGGAGCCTGACGTGCGCGAGCGATTTACATCGGAGGCCCTTACAACAATGGACATATACCGGAGGAGGTGAAGTATTCCCCCCGGAATTCCTCCCGCACGCATGAAATCATCATATACCAGGTTACATATTATGCGCACATGTAACGAAGGATTCCAGTACTTTATTTAAAACTACGTTTAATCATATATTTTTATAGCTATTAACAATTTTATGGATATCACCTGCCGCGGACAGCAAGCCCTCAACGTTTTTCAGTTCAAGCATATTTGGGCCGTCACAGAGGGCATTATCCGGGTAAGGATGTACCTCGAGAAACACACCGTCGGCACCGGCGGCAACCCCGGCAAGGGCAAGCGTTGGGACATATTCCCTCTGGCCTCCTGAACGGTCCCCACTTCCACCCGGCAATTGGACACTGTGTGTGGCGTCAAACACCACCTTACACCCAAATGATCTCATTATAGGTATCGACCTGAAGTCCACGACGAGGTTATTATAGCCAAATGTCGTGCCCCGTTCGGTTAATAGAAATGGGCCGCTGCCTGCAGATTTTAATTTGTCAAGAATATTTTTAACGTCCCATGGGGCAAGGAATTGCCCTTTTTTTACATTGACCGCCCTGCCAGTCCTGGCCGCGGCAGTAAGTAGATCTGTCTGTCTGCATAAAAAGGCCGGTATCTGAAGCAGGTCAACTACCTGAGCGGCTAATTCGGCCTCCTCCGGCGAATGTATATCTGTTGTAATACACAATCCCAATGTTTTTTTTACCTCGTCAAGGATTTCCAGGCCTTTTACCATTGATTGTCTTCGTGAGGCTTCGACATAGACATCGGAGCCGGTAGCGGCAGTGGGAACACCGGGACTGCAAAGTCCGCGATAACCATTCAGAGACGTCCTGTTTGCCTTATCATATGAACTCTTGAATATAAATGAGAGACTTAGCCTGTCACATATTTCCTTAAGAGTTTTAGCAGTCTCAAGGATAAGCTCCCTATTTTCTATTACACATGGCCCGGCGATTAGCAGGAGTTTGCCGTTATTTAATAAGTTCTCTATATCCATCTATTTCACTTCCTCATTCTAAAATAAAAACAGGGTAATAATTTAACATAATCGAGTAGGAGGCAGGTGATTATTTCACCTGCCGACCTCTCACACCACCGTACGTGCCGTTCGGCATACGGCGGTTCGTAAGTAATAAAGACTCGTAAGCATTAAGAA
>PEAC01000072.1 GCA_002753305.1 Nitrospirae bacterium MYbin6 | reverse complement strand
TTTTTTCTGCTGCTGCCTTCCCCCGTTAAACTCATTTTAACTTGATGAGTATTTACCTCGGCGCTACTATCTCCCAGTTCATATCTGACATCGTCGGCAGGACTACCACATCTGTTACGTAGAGTCCGTTTACCAGCCAGATGACGTTTTGGCCGGAGGTCTTGTGGCGCCAGATTATATCCGTGATACCGTCGCCGTTGAAGTCCCCCATGCCCACGATGCCCCAGTTGGTGTCAGACATTGACGGCATGTAGTCCGTGCCGCTTACGGTGTCGCCGTCCATGTACCACAGGGCGTTGTAACCATAGAGCTTGTGCCTCCAGAGAATCGATATATTGCCGTTGCCGTAAAAGTCCCCCGTACCGGCGATTTCCCAATTAGCATCATCGAACGATGGCAGCATGACCATTGATGTTGTCTTGGCCTTTTTTATCTTCCACTTGGCATTATAGCCCTTGTTCTTGTTTCTCCATATAACATCCGTGCTGTTGTCGCTGTCCGTGTCTCCGGCTGAGACTATTTCCCATTCAATATCGGAAATCGTATCAAGCTGTGAGCCGCCGCTGACTTTCGAGCCGTCTAACAGCCAGATAGCCGTGTCTCCGGTCATTTTATTTCGCCATATGATACCGGTCTTGTTGTCCTGGTTGAAGTGTCCAGTCCCGGAAATCGTCCACAGCGGGTCGGTGACGGTATCAATAGTTGTGGCCTCTCTTACCGTCGTATTATCCATCAGCCACACGGCGTTATATCCGTAGACCTTGTTTCTCCAGAGGATGTCGGTTTTGCCGTCGCCGTCGTAGTCAAACTTGTTCTGTTTGAACTTGCCCCCGCCTGTGAACGTTACGTTGACGGTCTTGTCTGTGGTCAGCGAAATGCCGCAGAGATTGTTATATACCGAATCACACCCCGACCACTCCTTAAACTTCGAGCCTGAGCCGGCCACGGCCTTCAGGGTTAACTGTGTGCCGGCGTTGTAGACTATGATTACGCCGGAGTTGCCTGTCCATGTTATAGCGCCGGATGATGAAGACACCATGCCTGAACCGGTTCCTGATTTCACGACCGTCAGTGTGTAGATACCCGTGTTGTTTTTACTGAACGTGGCAGTAACGGGTTTTGCCGCCGACATTGATACGATACATGTATTGCCGGTGGCGTTATCGCATCCCGTCCAACCCGTAAAAGACGAACCGGAATCGGCCATGGCCGATAGCTTTAAACTTGTTCCCGATACGTATGACGCCGTGCCCGTGTTGCCGCTCCATGAGAGAGTGCCTGTATTAGCCGTAACAGTACCCAAACCTGAGCCGTATTTCGTAACGGTAAGCGTGTTCATGTTGTAAGCGTCTTGGGTTACGGTAAACGTTTGTCCAGCGATTGACAATGTCCCCGTGCGGGAGATATTACCGGTATTTGCCGCAACTGTGTATGTTACCGTGCCGCTTCCGGTATACGTTGAGGGCGACGTTACCGTAATCCAACTGGCGTTAGTTGCCGCCGACCACGCACAAAGCGCATTTGAGGCCGTAACGCTTACGCTGCCGCTGCCGCCGGAAGATGAAAAGCTCGCGCTTGTTGACGAAAGCGTATATGTTGACGAACACGATGTCCCCGTCCCAAGTGTGGCGGTTACGCTTTTAGCTGAGGACATGGTAACGCTGCATGTATTCCCGCTTGATGAGTCGCAGCCAGACCAGCTTGACACAGTATAACCGCTGTCAGGCGCTGCCGTCAGGGTTACCGAAGTACCGGAGGTAAACGCAGCCGAGCATGTCGAGCCGCAGCTTATCCCCGTGGGGCTGCTCGTTATTGCAGCCGTACCAGTGCCGGATTTCGATACGCTTAATGTATAACTGGTACCACTATCACTAACATCCCATACGTCGGAATCCCACACGAGTGAGTCCCAGTTGCTGCTTGCGCCCCAGCTAAACGACGGCACAATTATGAATATAAATAAGAATATCCACCTTTTCATTTGGGTTCTCCTGTGTTAGATTTTTTCGTAAGAGCAGTCTTATCGCCTTTCATCTTAGCCTTCATGGATTTTACTTCTTTTGATAATGAGGCGATTGTCTTTTGCTGTTCCTGGACGACTTTAGTCAACACGGCAACCATATCCATAGCGCTCAGGCCCTTGCGATCACCCGAAGCAACCAAATCCGGCACATCTTCGGCGATAAACCCAACATGCCGCTCGTCATCGGACTTGTATTTAAACGAAACCGGCTCAAGTTTATTAAACGCCACCATCGCGTCTTCTGATGATAGTTTATGTATGTCCTTCTTATACTCACGGCTTGAGGCGTTCGTCCATACGCCGCCGCTGGTAACGTATGCGCCGGAGGCCATGTGGAGAGGGTAGGAGGGGGTGGTTTGACCAATTCCGACGTATCCAGATTTATCTATTACAAATTTCAAGGTTGTATAGTTAGCTACACCAAAAAGTGGTCTTACATCGACAGATTTTGAGCCTGAAAAACCTGTTGAACTAGATGTACTCCATGCAGATAAAATAACTACAGGTAAAGTACCCGTATCTCCTGATGAATTAGTTTGTCCTATTAACAATAAATGTCCTGTAGATGAGCTAGATGAACCCACAAGACCAGGAATCATATCACTTGAAGCGCTTCTATCGTAAGGCCCAATACTCCCCAATAGCAGAGAACCGTATCCATCAGAGGCATTCATCAGTATTTTTGGACTAGTTCCACAACCAGACGAACTTCCAAAGTATGAACTTTTAATATGTAGATCAATACATGAATCTGGGGCTGTTCTAATCCCCACATTCCCGCCGCTATAATACAGGTCACTCCCCGAAAGCGACCAACTCCTATTTGCGAGATATGAAAAATTGGCGTTTACTTCGCTGGATTTTGCGGTTGTCCCTGAGGTGAATGTGTATGGAACTGTTTCTGAGGTGTAAGTGTCCGGCTCTGCGTATGCGGTTGACGTTAAATTAATTAAGGGAAGGAGTAATATAGTATAGTATAGTATAGTATAGTATAGTATAGTATAGTATAGTATAGTATATAGTTTTACCACGCGGCCTGAAAAAATTTGACTCGGATGATTTGAAAAACTCTGAGAAACTTCTCATGGTATGTCCTCCCGTATGTATACACGATATAGGCTGAAACAGCCTTTCTGCAAACAATGCAATTTACAATCACGAACGATTAACTATAAACTGCCCAAGCGCAATTGACCTCGACTCCCTCAATTTAAGCAAACGAAATAATAAAATGTCAAGAGAATTTTTGGTTTGGTATGGGTTGTATGCAGTTAACTACGCTAATAAGGCTGGATTCAAACTCATTGGAGGGAATGACAGAGGCCGGGATTGGTATGATATTTTATTTCTTGACTTCCGTGCAGCATTTTACTTATTATAAATAATAAGTTACCAGAAATTCATAGAGAGGAGGAACCGAACATGGCCAGACCGATAAAAGAAACCCCAACCCTGACAGGGAAAGACGCGAAGCGTTTTTTAGAGAGGATGGCGCAGGTCGATAAGCGAAAGCTTTCACAGGAAGAGTACGAAAAGTTGATGGCAAATTACGAAGAAATTAAAAAGATATCAAAGTTTTGAGCGAATATTCACAGCTCATAAGATTATCTGCCGATTATTCGATAAAGCCTTTTGACTGCGGCAATGCCGACCTGAACGAATTCCTTTTTCAGGATGCCGTCGAACATGCAAAAGAACTTTTGGCAATGACATATCTGCTTGAAGGTAAGAACTGTACAAAGGCCTATTTCAGCGTCCTTAATGATAGCGTTCGCCGACTGGATGCCGACTCCATAAAATCGTTTAAAAGAAAACTATTACATGACATCCCACATAAGAAACGTAGTTACCATAGTTACCCGGCTGTAAAGATTGGCCGCTTTGCCGTACACAAAGATTTCCATAACAAAAATTTTGGAAGAAAAATGTTGGATCATATCAAAGGTTTCTTTCTTGACAACAATAAAGCTGGCTGCCGGTTTATCACTATTGACTCTTATTGTGATTCCGTTGGGTTTTACTTGAAAAACGGCTTTGATTTCCTCTCCGAAAAAGACAAAACAGAGGATACAAGACTTATGTATTTTGACATGAAAGCCATTATACCAGACAAATCAGCGCTGTAATTATGGCCTGTTTCAAAGTCAGCCGGTTCTGATTCCCCGCCTCAACCTCTCTTTAAATATCTCTTCAGCCAGCTTGGCAATGGCATCCTGCGGGGGAGCGTTAGTCTTCTTTCAGGAAATGGCTACAACAAAGACAAGCTGACATGACTCCTAAGTGAAGTTTAAAGACCCTTTACAACAGACCGGCGCGTTTCAATACCTCTTTTATTTCCGAGTACTTAACGTTCAATTCCTTCAATTCACCTATCGTCCGTTCTATTTTATCTCCCCTTTCCTCAAGTTCCCTGGTTTTTCTGATAACCGGCGTAAGAGCAGTGCGTCTGTCCCATATGACAGTCGTCATCAAAATGCCCATTCCTCCAAAAAGAATACCAAAGCCCCACAGCATGAATGTCATCATCTGATCAAATCTCTTGTCCATGTCAGATTTCAGGCTGTCTATTCTCTTGTCAACACCGTCTATCCTTTTGTCAAGGGCATCCATTCTTTTGTCAAGACCGTCCATTCTTTTATCCAGGGCATCCATTCTTTTATCCAGGGCACCTATCATGGCTTCGACCCTTATTAAACGGTCTCTGTCGTCTTGCGTATAGGGGATTTCCCTTACGCCGGTGGGCGCTGCCCCCATCGCGTTAGTATACGCTGAGAATATCAGTAACAGTATCAATGCCGCCATAACGCCTTTCATGATAATATTATATCAACTCGGCAGCTGATATATCAACAAATAATCCACTGACAGGATGACAGGCAGTGTGGCAGGAATCCATATCTGAATTTTTGTTATAATACATACAACCTGAAGAAAGCAGCATCGTTGGGAGTGAAAAAAAGTTAAATGCCATGTTGAGCGTGATGGCAATATTGCTAAGTTTTGGCTTGACCCTGTAAGGTTACAGATTAGCGAAGGATTCAGCAGGGTTGAAAGAATCAATATCCATAGAATTATAAATGAGAATTGTCTAAGAATATTGGAGGCATGGAATGAGTATTTCGGCATTTGAAATAAAAATCCCAAACGCCATAAATGTATCTGTCTCAGAAGATACATTATGCGTGGATTTGAGTGATGGAAGAACTATTTTTGTACCATTGGGATGGTATCCACGTCTGCGTTATGCCTCGGAAGCTGAACGAAAGAACTGGAGATTAATAAGTGGAGGGCATGGTATCCACTGGGAAGACATTGACGAGGACATTAGTGTCGAAGGTGTGATAATAGGCAAACCATCAGGGGAAAGCCAGTCTTCTTTTAAGAAATGGTTACAACAACGACAGTCAAACAGGCTATGAGTACGATAAGAGTGAGTACGATAAGAGGACAGGCTGCTTTATCAGGAAAACCGAAGCGGCAGCAAGCTGTATAAATCAATTTTTTATTGACATTATAAAATTATCTGCCGGTCAATCTCTCAGATTGGCCGGAACTTTCTGACAGGCACACGGGGGCTTCAGTGTGTTTGCACACAGACATGTATAAATCAAATATAACAGGGGACAATTTACTATTGTACAAAAATATGATTGTCTGGTATACTAAGGCAGTCAAAATTATTCGACGCCAAAAGAGGGCACTTTACTATGGACATCAAGACACTAATATACGGTATAACTAGTTATCTAATGCCTTTTATGCCATACCTGCTTCAAACGGGGCCAGAGAAGGCCGTCCCAGGTGAGGGCATTGACATCCATGCCTTTATGTGGGCTAAAGACATCATGGAGAGGCTCAGGCCTAAACTAAAACAACGGCAATCCCTGAAAGACGCCATGGCCGAGGCGCTCGAAAACCCATTTGATGACGACGCGCGGGCAGCATTTCGCCATCAACTAAGAAAGATTCTCGAAAGCGACGATGCCTTAACAAAGGATTTGTCCGAGATGTGGATAACTATGAGCGGCCAGGGGTTGGGTGTGGACTTAGACAAAGAACTCGGCTCCACCAAATGGCTCGATATACTCAACCGCAACGACGATGTCCTGAAGCGCCTTGAGATGGTTCGCCTTCTGAGAACCGGAATGCCGTCAGAGAAGATTGCCGCCGAGTTCCATACCGACGTCCAATACCTCTACAGGGTACATTCGGCATTCTCCCAATGCGGCGTATTTGGCATCCTGTCGGGGTCGAACATCAGGCACTGGTTAGACAATATGAACAAAGATGACACAGTCCTCAGGCGCATTGAGATGATTCGCCTTCTCAGGTCAGGCACACCCGCTGAGACCATTGCAAAAGAATACCACTGTATAAAGGAATACATCTACAGGATTAACGACAGGTTTACCAAAAATGGCACCATAGGGATATTGACCGAAGACGATGTTGTGAAATATCGTACGCTGAATCCGAAAATCGTCCGTATCTGTTCGTTCAATCTCCAGGGAACGCACAATAACGATATCCACCGGTTTAAACGAATCGCGGCAGAGCTAAGCACCAATGACCCGGAAATCTGCGTCTACCAGGAGGTCATAAGCGGTGCGGGCATCGAGGAAACCAGCGCCCAAATCGCCGCACTGATGACAAAAACAACAGGCTACTACTACAGGACCCACTACGGCTACTGCCACCAGTTCATGGAAAAATACCCGGAAGGGATAGCCGTATCGTCGAGATATGCGCTGAAAAATCCCCAGACAATAGACCTGAATAAGGGCCTGCTTAATGGCCTGCGCCCCCTGATGGAGCGTTTTGCCGCAGCCGCCGAGATAGAGATCTATGGCCGGAGATTTCTCTTCGCCTCCGTACACCTCGACCACAGCGAAGACCCTATGGTGCGTTATGCCCAGGCAGAGAAGCTCGTCAAGTCTCTTGATACCCTTTATGGCACCGGCGTCTACTGTACCATTATAGCCGGCGACTTTAACGACATTGAGACCTCGCCTGTCATAGAATATCTCAAAGAACAAGGCTATACGGACACCTACAGGGCATGCCACAAGACCGGTGGGAACACGTTCAGCTCAACAGACCCCCATACCAGAATCGACTATATCATGGCCAAAGGGGATGTCAGGGTGCACTGGGCGGAGCTGATTCTCAAAGGGCCGTCTCTTAGTGACCACATAGGGGTCTATGCCGTTATCGAATAATTATACAAAGGGAGAGGTAGAAAATAATGCCGCATAGAGCAGGATACTTTGTCTTAGCATATCAGTGGGACCACCACTGCCAGGCAATTTTCGATGCCCTCAAAGGTAACTTTCACCACATGTTGCACGAACTTGGCGAAATGGAGTACCAGGATGCCGGCAACGCCGAAACCCTCCTCTATTACTATATGAAATGGCACTATAACAAAGAACTATATGGCCTGGCCATAGGGGAAATAGATAAAAAATGCGAAGTCATCAACACGCTAGGCTACAGGGGTTACGGCGTAAACATAGACCTGTTAAACGCCATCGGCGCACTAAAAAAAGACTACGCAGACCACATATACTGGCTGCTAACCGATAGGTTTAATAAATACGCGGATAAAATCAAAGAGCTTACAAAGATGTCCGGTGACGATGCCGCCTCAATGAACTCATTTCAGGTAATACAAGGGCTGTGCGGAATTTTGAACAGGGATGCGGAGGAAAACACGCCCGTAGTAAGGCCTCCCATAGAGCTTGACTTAAAGCACTATTTTAAGATAATGGGTGAGGAGACCGCATGGAACGTCAACACGGCCATATTTCAGAAGCTGTTTCTGCACCTCGGATGCTCCTCCATGACCATAATGAAGGGCACGGTCGGGCATAAGGACGCCCTCACCCCTCAGGAATTAAAGATTATCGGCAATAAAAACTTCATAGCAATGTACAAAGAGACGTTCGCTACACTTCATACCTTTACCGAAATCGGCCTTGATTTATTAAAGGGCATACACCTGACAATGTCCAAGGGAACCGTACCAAGTGCCGGCAGTTTCAGGCCGTTCGATTTCCCGGACAAAAATGGCGTTACCTTTGACAACGGCAACTTCACAAGGGAAATAAATGACCTCGAGCATGTGCTGTGGGAGACCAGCCAGAGCTTTCACAATCTGGAGTCCTTTATTTATGACCTCTCACGCTCATATTACATGTTCATAGGCATACACCCTTTTTGGGATTCAAACGGACGCGTCGGCAAGTGCTTTTTGAACTACATGCTGCTGAAAAAAGGGATCCCTCCGATAAGCTTTTCCCAGGAGGAGGAGGTGCGGGCACTGCCCCGTTATGGCGGCTCTATGAATGACATGTACAATTATATCAAACACAGGATAAATGTCGCGGTTGAGGCATACTTCTATGAGAGATGGAAACTTGAGCACCTTGGCTTCCTGCAAAAACAGATATATAACGTATCCTTTGACTCAGGTTTCTATTTTCGCCAAATCGACGATAAACCGCAACGGCTGGAGGTACACTTTATCGTTTACATAGTGGAAAACGACGAGCCGCTCTTAAGCTCACTCCACGACAGGTGCATGGTATCCTTTCCCAGCGAGCACTTTCTCTATAACATGACGATTTACTGTGGGTTTTCCAGCAGGGAACGCGGCGACTGGGAGCACGTATTCAATATCAAACACAACTATTTCATGAAAGAAATCGCATCGGATATTAAAAACACCAGGGCGTTCGATATAGACTTCGCTTTCGAACTGCACGACTACCACTATGGCTGCGACTACTTCAACTGCTGTATCGTATCCCACGAGGGTGGTTACATCCACAATAACAAGGGTTTAAATTACTCCTATAAAATACAAAGGTAAATATGAAAACAAACAGAAAAACAGAGGCAAATAAAGATACCGGGGCAGAGATGGAAAAAGATAAGGAAATCGTGCCGGAAAAAGAATATGCCGAAAAGTACTGCCACCCCAGCTATAAGTGGATAGGGGGAAGGCGTTTCGTCCAAAATGTCCAAAACTGGAAGATCTCAAACTTTCCCGGTGGAATCGGCTTTGCCTTTGACAACTACGCACACGACAAGGCGCTTCGCGTCTTATTAAAGGTATTCAGAGAAGACAATGCCGTGGAGTACTACTTAATGAACGCCTACCAGTGCGGCGACTGGGGTAATAACTGGCAAAAATGGCAGACCCATCAGCTCCCGCTCTTCCCCTACGAGGGGTTGCACGGGCAGATAACCCATATCAAGTTCTCCTATATGATCCACAAAGACGGCAGGTCAATCCAATCACAGTACGATTATAAATTCGCCGGCCTCGACGACTTCCACAGAGGCAGCGTTAACAGTGGCGACTTCGATGACAGCTATTTCCATACCATCAACACATACCAGACCTATGAACTCGACCAACAATACGTACAAAACGCCCTCAAAAGGATAAATACCGAGTACAACGACCTCCCAATCAGGCCATACTTCACCAGAGGAAACACCTGGAATGCCGACCATCCCATTCACGAACTCCACGGGCACATCGACTGGGTTATTAAACGAAAAGAAGCGGACAAAGATGGCCACCACTATATCCATATGGCCATATTCGACCCTGACAACTACCATGTCGCAGAGCACCTGGTTCACGCGAAAAACAATGGTGTAGAGGTCGAATGCTATGCTGAATGGTCGGCCGTAAGCTCAATGAACGCCTCCGGCAACATCGCAAAGCTGAGACGCGCCGGAATCCCCGTAATCGGCGTGGTCAGAAACAACCCCTGCGACCCCTCACACGGCATAGCCAGTATGCATACGAAATTCATAATCTTTGACGGTGAAGTAGTCCACTCCAGTTCGTATAACCTGCACTTTCACCTCTGGGGCGGAAACTGGGAAAATGGCCTCGTGTACTACTCGAAGGACTTTGCCACAATCTACGCAAACATCTATGCCGCAATAAAGGGCGGCGTCATTCAGAGATTGGAGTCAATCCCCGAAGCCAGGTATAATCTCTACTATAGCTTCGGCAGCTACTACACCCCGACAAGACACTACTACCGCGCTCAGGACGCCATTATAACCGAGATAAATAACGCCAAACACTCAATCGTGGTATCCATGTTCGACATCGGATGGATGACAGGCGTATCACTTGCCGACCATCACGAAACCGACGTCGTCTCAGCCCTGATAAATGCCCGTAACAGGGGGGTGCATGTGAGAATTATCCTCAACGGTATGATAGCCCACACAGGGGCACTGCCTGAGACCTGGGATAAAGGCAGGTGGCGCCCTCTGAAGGAACCCGCACAGAGGCTCAAAGATAATTGGATGGAAATGGTCTTCGTCTACTACCACGAGAGTATCTACTCGCCCCTGCATCATAAGTTTGCCGTTTTTGATAACTATACGGTCATAACGGAATCGTACAACTGGTACCCGGCAAGCATATTCTCCGACGAAGTACTCTCAGTTATTCGCGATGGAAGGGTCGCCTGGGACTTCATAGTCGAGGCAAATAAGATATGCGAATCCTTCAGACTAGGCTACGACTGATCAGATGGCCAGTCGGGTGCCGGACTAATATCCGATAAGATTCGACTTACCGCCAGGGCCGGATGTACTGTCGTCTACACACGCATAGCCAACCAGATTGCGCTTAGGCTGCGTAGTACCCTGAAAACAACTCATCAGCACGTTCAGACAATTTATCCCTGACGTCATTGAAGCTAATTTAGATGTCCAGCTTATGCGTGCCCCATAAGAGCAGCCCGTACAAGTATCGTTTGCTATACTGACACTGTTATTGTCGGTGATTGTAAACACGGTAAGATTATCGTTTTTGATTGCAACCGTCTGATTATTAAAGGCGAGCATGGCAGATCTGGTGTTTTTGATTGTGAAGCCAACGGGAAGCTCATAAGGCACCTGAGAGGGAATCCGCTTTGCTGTGCTCATAACGGTAAAACCATCTCCTGTGGCATTATCCGTAGAAAAATTTGACACTACGCAATAAACAACCGAACTATCTGACGTATGCAGATAAGGAAAGATATAATTGACATTATAATAACCTGAGAATCGGGCCTTAACAACCACATTCGACTTCATGGATACAGTACAAGTGCCATTGTCCGAGACACTGTCACAACCTAACCAATATGAAAATTTCGACATTGAATCCGCAGTTTGGTACAAATAAACCGTCTGGTTGGAATTATAACTCGCCGTACCGGTGTTGCCGCTCCATGTAAGAGAACTGGTAGATGGCACAACGGTTCCCGCGCCAAGCCCCGACTTTACTACCGTAAGTGAATAGACACTTGAGCCACCGAAGTTAACCGTTAGTGACTTGTTGTCAGATGTGTCTACAGTACATGTGCCATTGTCGGATACGGAACTGCAACCCGACCAGTTCATAAATGATGAACCCAGACCCGGCACCACATAATAATAGACTGTCAGCCCTGAATCGGCGTACGACACCGTACCGACACTGCTTGTCCATGTAATAGTACCAGAAGAAGGAGTTACAGTACCTCCGCCAGTCCCTGCCTTGGTTATTGTAATAGTATTGTCCATAGTAGTGTCCACCATGGGGCGTATGAGCGCTTTTGCATATATTGGTACAGCAATGGCAACCAGTAGTGCCACAAGTTTTATTATCTGGAAAAGCCTCTGCTTCACTTGTCAACTACCATACATAGTACCTCTGCTTAATAACCTATGACATTTTTAGTGTTTCCCGGACCTGAGGTACTGTCGTCCTCGCAGACATAACCCACTATATTGCGTTTTGGTGTGGTATTTCCCTGAAAACAGGTCACCAGCAATGTCTTACAATTAATGTTTGAACCACTATTTGAGAATTTCAGAGTACCTCCATACGCGGCTGCCGTACCGGTTTCCGAAGTCAGGTCAACTGCCTGATTGCCGTCATCCACATAGACGTATTGACCCTTAAAGGTCAGCAGCTGTGTCCTGCCCTTTCCTACGTTGTAAATGGCCGGAAATGACTTCGCAGTCTGTGATGCCTGAGCGTCAGCTCTTGCCATAACGGTAAAGGTGGTCGTCGTAATATCATCAGTCGCAAAGTTCGATACCATACAATAGACCTCGGCACCGGATATCGTCGTTAAATACGGCAGGTAATAATATACGCTGCCTGCCTGGACAAGTGATACATTATTCATATAAATGGCACCAAACGCATAGAATGCCAACAGCAACAGCAAAATTTTCTTTATCATTCGCCCACCTTTCATTCGCACCTCCATCTTCGCACTCTCTTTTTTGCCGTAAATCAGGGCATATGGCAATTCCGGCACGCATCACTCCTAATCTAGAATACTACAGTTGGTGCCGTTTGTCAACAACGATTAACATCCAGGGCAGCCGCCAATTTTTTTTACACATGGCACAACCGTGTCAGGCTTAAACGGTATGTCAATCTTTTAGTTTTTTCTTTAAAGGAGATTCCTCATTTAAAAGTTCCACTAGAAGTTGCGTAGCCTTTTTATTATCGCCCATGTCTGAAAGCAGGGAGGCAATGCTGCGACAGGTTGTGGCAACAAGAGGTATATACGCGGCAGGGTCTTTTTCAGAGAGTACCTTGTATTCCTTAAGGGCCTCCTCATAGAGGTACTTCGCTCTTTCCATATCGCCCTTTTTAGCAAGCAACATGGCAAGGTTATTGCAGGTTGTGGCAACATGAGGCATGTACGCGGCAGTGTTCTTTCCAGAGATGTTCTGTCTGACTTTAAGGGTCTCTTCATAAATTACCATAACACTTTCCACATCGCCCTTTATTGAATAGATGTCGGCAAGGTTGTTGCGGGCCATGGCAATATCAGGCATGTAGACGTCAGGGTACTTTTCAACGAGGGTATTGTATATTGTAATGGCCTCCTCGTAAAGTCCCTTAGCGTTGTCTATGTCGCCGAGGCCTGAGTGTTGGGCGGCAAGGTTTCCAGAGGCCCTGGCAACATGAGGCATGTAGGTGTCAGGATCTTTTATAGAGAGTGCCCTGTATATCTTAAGGGCCTCCTCGTAAAATCTCTTAGCGCTGCCTGTATCGCCAACGCCTGAGTATGTGTTGGCAAGATTGCTATTGGCCCTGGCAACATCGGGCATATACGATTCTGGATCTTTTTCAGAGAGTGCCCTGTATATCTTAAGGGCCTCCTCGTAAATCTGCTTTGCGCCGTCTATATCGCCCATGTCTGAAAGCAGGGCGGCAAGGTTGTTGGCTGTTCTGGCAACGTAAGGCATGTATTTGTTGGGGTCTTTATCAGAAAGAGTTTTGTATGCCTTAAGGGCCTCCTCGTAAATCTTTTTAGCATCGTCCATCTCACCCTTTTTTGAAAGCATGCCGGCAAGATTGGTGCAAACCAACGCAACATCTGGCATGTATGCGCCAGGGTGTTTTAGGGCCTTTTCTCTGCCAATTACTACAGCATGGTTCAGATACTTGATCCCGGTTCCCCACATTTTTTCTATCAGCCAGAATCTGCTTAGGTTATTCGTAAGGTCTATAAATTTACCATGGTAACCTTTATTCGCAAGTAATAAATTAAGGGTCTCAACAAGATGGCCATACTCCTGTTTAAATAATTTAATATATTTCAAGAGATTTTCATTGGTACCCGAATGGACTTCGACAAAATTACTCCAATAGGCTATAAAGGCGTCTTCTATTACAGGTTTGTTACCATCTTCACTAAGTAAATCTTTAGCGTAACGATGCACGATTGGCAGGAAACTCCATTTGTCGTCATCAATTCTTATTAACGAAGATATTTGTATCTCACCTAAAAGGTCTCTTATTGTGATACCTTCGCTATTATGAAATAATTTTCTATAACAATTTTCAACCAGCAATGTCTCGTAGCCGTTTGCAAAGAGAGATAAGGCGCGAAATAGACTTTGAGCAGGTTCAGACAATTGTTCATATGACCAGTTAAAGCACGCCTTCATGCTCAAATGGCTTTCCGGCAATGGCAGGTCTGCGTATCTTTCTTTTTGTATGTTCATCAGCTCGAAAGATTCCTTTAACGTATCCACCGCCTCTCTCCACGAGTAGGAATTCATCCTGCTTGCCACCAGTTCAATGGCAAGCGGTATGCCGCATGTGGCCTCAATAATGCTTTTAACGTCCTCCGCGTCGGCATCAGACACTTGCCAGTTACTCTTGCTCTTCAAAAGCCTTACACGCGACTCAAGTAATCGATATGAGTCTGAGGCCTTGAGGAATTCCACTAATTCGGCGTTTTTTCTGTTGCCGGAGTTCAGCGCATTAAAAGGATTTAATTCTATCTCTTTTTCTATCCTATGTATACCTACCGGGATTCTTGACGTTACCAGTATCTTTAAATTTGGTACACCTGACAGTTCCTTTATAACGTACCTCCCTTTTGTTTTATCAAGACTCTCATACTTGTCAATAATTAGAAGAACGGGTTTTTTTATACATTTATTCCCAATAGCCGATATCAGTTCCTCCATATTCTTACCTGATTCCTTCGGCAATTCCGTGGATTTGACTATTAATTCTATAATTTGGCTTTCATCCGCCTTGTCATTAAGTCTATCCATGGCTACAAAGAATATATCGTATTCCTCATCCAATTTCCTGCACGCTTCTATAACTGTGGCCGTTTTTCCAACCCCGCCAATACCACAGACAGTCAGAAGTTTGTGGGTTGCAATGGTTTTCTTCAGATCATTTATAAATCTGCCACGGCCTATAACTGTTGTCAGGTCAAACATGGAGGGATATTTAAAACTCTTTTCATCCGGTGGTTTAGGGCCAGGCGTCTTCCCCTCCCATAAAAGCTCGTATATTTCAACGTGCTCTTTTATCCCCTTAAGTTTCCTTTTCCCCCAGCGATGAAACTCAAAATCCAGATGGGTGCTTACCTGTTCCTTTACGGTGCCCGACAACAATACCTGGCTGCCTACCGCAAGTCCCTCAACCCTTGCCGCTAAGTTCACGTCGTGTCCGGCGTAATCTTTGACCTGTCCACCATCTTTGTCAGGATAGATAATTCCCGAGTGTAAACCTATTCTTATCTGAAGGGGATTGTCCGGGTCTGCGGGATTTGGTATCTTTGATAATTCAAGCTCTTTTATAATGTTTGATGAGGCTATAACAGCGTCATTGGGCTGTTCAAATACAACCATGAAACTGTCGCCAAGGGTTTTAACCTCATACCCGTGGTATTTTTCCAGGCATTGTCTGATAATTCTTCCATGAGGCTGCAAAACGTTTCTAATATAGATGTCGTCACCAATGCCCATACCGCGTTGGCTTCGCAGAAAATCCGCCATGTCCGTGCTTCCGACTATATCCGTAAACATTATGGTTAAATTGCCAACCGGTAGTTCTTTCTTATCAGCCATGCCACATCCTTATCAATCAAATTTCTAATACTCTCAATATTAACAGAATCTTAGCGAAAAGTAAAGTTTCTATGCAGGGCAAACCATGGCAAACGCGTTTGAAACTTACAACAGGTATTTCCTCTTACAAGCCAGATGTCGTTTTGGCCGGAGGTCTTGTGGCGCCAGATTATATCCGTGATACCGTCAAACTTCGAGCCTGAGCCAACAGTGGCCTTCAGGGTTAATTGTGTGCCGGCGTTGTGGATTTCGGCGACGGCGAACATGAAGCCACAAGGGCAGCCGCCATTATTAAGGTTATCGTCTTTTGCATACCACCATCACCCTAACCCCTTGTACTTAAGATAGCTTATGAATTCGTGCTCAAAATTATCGCTTAAAATGCCCTTTCCCAGGGTAGCCTTTATCTCGTTAATGTCCCAGTGGCGGACTTCGTCTATCTCCTCCGGGTTGAATACAATGTCCCCGTTGTGAACATATGAGTATGAGTGTACGAGTTCTGATTCGTATTGGTTTGAGTGGATGTATGTGTACATAAAGTGCGGACTGGCGCAGCTACAGGGCGGCCCCTCAGTCCCCCATTCCGGTGTTGGCATTCGTATACCCAGCTCCTCCTCCATCTCCCGAAACACGGCCGTCTCAATTGTCTCTCCCAAGTCTACATGCCCGCCTACGGAGGTGTCCCACATGCCCGCGGCCACATCCTTATTCATTGAGCGTTTCTGCAGCAGGAGTTTCCCTTCAACATTAAAGACAAACACATGTACGACGCGGTGCAGCAACTTGTTGTTGCCGTGAACCTCACTGCGCCTGGCCTGCCCGATTATCTTGCCCTCCGGGGTTACTATGTCGAGCATTTCCGCTCCGGCGCCGCCGTGTGTCATCCTAATAACCTTCTTAGTATCTCGTTGACGGCCTTGGGGTTGGCCTTCCCCTTTGTTTTCTTCATTACCTCACCGACGAAAAATCCCGTCAGCTTAGTCTCGCCGCCCTTGTATCTGGCCGTCTCGTTGGGATTTTCTGCGATAACGGCCTCTACGGCCTTCTCCAGTTCACCTATATCAGATATCTGCACGAGTCCTTTCTCTTTGACCAGTGCCTCGGCCGTCTTGCCGGTATTAAACATGTCCTCAAATACAGTCTTCGCAATCTTCAGGTTTAGCGTGCCGTCTGAAACCAGTATTATCAGGCCATGCAGGTGTTTAGGTGTAACGGGGGATTGCTCAATGGATATAGCCTTTTCGTTTAACAGCCTCATCAGCTCGCCCATCATCCAGTTGCTGACGTCCTTGGGGTTGGCGCCCAGATTTACTGTCTCTTCAAACCACCGGGCTGTCTGCCTCTCCGTTGTCAATAAGTCGGCGTCATAGGGGGGCAGCTTATATTCGTCTATGAATCTTTGCATCTTTTCGTCGGGAAGTTCAGGGATTTGCTTTCTTATCTCATCTATCCAGGCCTCATCCGTTATCAGCGGTACGAGGTCGGGTTCGGGGAAGTATCTGTAGTCGTGGGCCTCCTCCTTTGAGCGCATGGATTCGGTTATGCCTGCCGTTGTGTTCCAGAGCCTTGTCTCCTGGATAACACGTCCGCCTTCGTTGATGGCGCGGGTCTGCCTTGCTATTTCGTACTCTATGGCCTTCTCTATGAACTTGAACGAATTGATGTTCTTTATCTCCGCCTTTACGCCTAAGGCCTCCGTGCCGCGCGGACGGATGGAGACATTTGCGTCACAGCGCAGTGAGCCTTCTTCCATATTGCCGTCGCATACGTCGAGGTATCGTAAGACCGTTCTGAGTTTACGCACATAGGCGGCGGCCTCTTTCGGCGACCGGATGTCCGGATCTGAGACTATCTCCATCAGCGGCACTCCGGCGCGGTTCAGGTCGACATAGCTAAAACTGCCCGCCCCCTCGTGAATATTCTTGCCCGCGTCTTCTTCCATGTGAATCCTTGTAAGATTTATACGCCTCTGCACGCCGTCCACATTCAGCATGACATAGCCGCCTTCACATATGGGCAGCTCATATTGGCTTACCTGATAGCCCTTTGGCAGGTCTGGATAAAAGTAATTCTTCCTGGCAAAGCGGCTCAATGGTGATATGTGGCAGTGCAGGGCCAGGCCCGTCCTTATCGTAAACTCAAGCGCTAGTCTGTTAATCACCGGCAGCACGCCGGGCATCCCTATACACACAGGGCAGGTCTGCGTATTTGGCTGCGCGCCGAATGTCGTCGGGCAGCCACAAAACATCTTCGATTGTGTCTTCATCTGGGCATGTATCTCAAGCCCTATGACCGCTTCATAGTCGCTGCTAACCTTCATAAGGACGGCCTCCTTGTATACCAACCGGCGGCACGCTCGTACGCGTGTGCTGCCCGCAGTATTGTCGATTCGCCAAAATGCCTTCCTATCAGTTGCAGCCCGATAGGCAGGGCATTGGAGTCAAAACCGCAGGGGACGGATATTGCCGGTACACCGGCAAGGTTTACGGATATGGTGAATATGTCGCTCAGGTACATCTGAAGCGGGTCGCCGGACTTTTCGCCTATCTTAAATGCGGTTGTCGGCGAGGTAGGGGTGGCAATGGCATCGACAAGTTTAAAGGCCTCGTCAAAGTCCCTCTTTATAAGGGTGCGCACCTGCTGGGCCTTCTTGTAATATGCCTCATAGTAGCCCGATGAAAGGGCATATGTCCCCAGCATAATTCTTCGTTTGACCTCCTGGCCAAAACCCTTGGCGCGTGTCTCCATGTATGTGTCGATGAGGTCGCTGCCTGTGGCCCTGATGCCGTACTTCACGCCGTCGTAACGGGCCAGATTGGAGCTTGCCTCACTAGTGGCGATGATATAATAAGCGGCCACGGCATAGGCCGTATGGGGCAGTTTTACAGGCAGGACTTCGGCCCCGAGTGCCTGGAGCTGCGCGATTGCAGCCCTTACTGAGGTCTCTACTTCTTTGTCCATGCCCTTAATGAAGTATTCCTCTGGGATTCCTATTCTCAGGCCCTTCAAATCCCCTGAAAGCGCTGCCGTGTAATCGGGGATGTCTATATGGGCGGATGTGGAGTCTCTGTCGTCACCGCCGGCGATTATGTTTAACACAATAGCGGCATCTTCGACGGTCTTGGTGATTGGGCCAATCTGGTCAAGCGACGAGGCAAATGCCACAAGGCCGAATCTTGATACGAGGCCATATGTGGGTTTAAGCCCTACGACGCCGCAAAACGAGGCGGGTTGCCGGATTGAACCACCGGTGTCAGAACCAATTGCGGCGATACACATATCCGCGGCCACTGCCGCCGCGGAGCCGCCGCTGCTGCCGCCGGGGGCGCGGGTTAAGTCCCAGGGGTTTTTCGTCGTAAAATAACCGGAGTTCTCTGTCGAGGAGCCCATGGCGAATTCGTCGAGGTTGGCCTTGCCGGTGAGGATATAGCCGGCCTCAAGGAGTTTTTTCGTTACAGTACTCTCATATGGGGGGATGAAGTTCTCAAGTATCCGGGATGAACAGGTCGTAGGCACACCCTTTGTACACATATTGTCCTTAATGGCCATTGGGATGCCGTAGAGGGGATTATTGCCGCTGCTACCCGTCGTTAAGCGCCCCGCTTGTGCCGCGGCATAGTCCTTTGTTACGGCCAGGTAAGCGGCGACGCGGCTGTTTTGGGCCTCAATCCGGCCAAATACGCTTTCCATGAGGACTTGGGGCGTTATTTCTTTTCCCGATATAAGCCCGGCCGCTTCTCTTATAGTAAGCCTGAAGAGTTCCAAATATTAAGTACCTCCCGTGTGTAATATCAAACTATTGATTCTATCACTATTCAGACGCCAAGTGCAACTTTTCTGAAATTGATACAGCAATTCTCAATGAGCGTGCAGAGCGGATGTGTATACTATAAATATATGGCATGGGAAGCAGCCATAGACGCAAGTTTGCAAAAAATCATATGAAATGTTCCTGCAGG
>PEAC01000071.1 GCA_002753305.1 Nitrospirae bacterium MYbin6 | reverse complement strand
CCCAGGTATACCCTGAGAAGTGCGCTTTTTGAGATTGGCTGGTGCCTCAACGCGTGGGCGTGGCTTATATTTTTCATCGGTACGGCCAAAAAATACCTGAACCACCCCAACAAGTTTCTCTCATACTCCAACGAGGCAGTCCTGCCCTTTTACATAACCCACAAGACAATCATTCTGATTATCGCCTTTAACATAGCAACCCTGCCGATTAATCTCTATGTGAAGTTTTTACTGCTTATGGTATCGGCCTTTACCGCCACGATGATTCTCTATGAGTTTGTTATCAGGCGCATTGATATTGTGAGAATCCTTAGCGGTATGCCGGCAAAGAAGAAACCTGGCTAAGCGCGGTTAAATCAAATCAAAGCCGTTTCTGTCCACGTCGCCTGGGTCGTGCCCGTTAGTCTGCTCGTTTACATCTAACTCGTCGAGGATCAGGTGGTCCATTTTTCGTTTCACTAAAGAGAGCAACTCGCCCTTTAGCTCGTCTCCGGTCCAGAACCCCGATGGAAGCTTAATAAAGGCCCCGCCTTCGGCAATCCCCACAGGGGATGTCTTAACGCCGCTGTTCTTGCCGAAACGCTCTGTAAGAAAATCCTGGAAAGACAACGATGGATCAGTACACCTGGCCGAGATCCTTACCATGGAATTATCAACGATGCCCCATGTGACGGCCACCTGGATTTCGGGCATTCTTATAAGGCTGTCGGCGATGATTGCCAACTGGTCGGCGTCCTTTGACGAGACGAAGCCGATGCCGGTAACGAGGCGGCCCTCTTTCATCTTCCAGTTGTTGATGGCGTCCTTGAAGTGCTCGAAATAGCGTTGTGGCAGGGGATAGTTCTGCAGTTGCCGAAAGACCTCCTTGTCCGTATGCTCAAGCAGCCTGGAGTATGCTATGACGTCGCGTTCGGTGGCATTGATGAGCATCTTCGTATCTGTGAATACGGCAAGCGCCCCAAGGGTTGCCTCCTTGCTGTTTTTGGGCAGCGTATAGCCCATCGCAAAGACAAGCTCTGCAACCAGGGTTGTAGCCGCCCCTACTCTGTCAATCAGAATGAATCCGTTTTCGTCATGGTCCTCTTTTATCTTTGCATCGATGTCATGGTGGTCTATTATAATTATTGGGGCAATCACCCGCCCCAGGAGACGCGAATCGTTTACCTGAGAGGAGTCCACAAGTGCGCAGTGCTTTATCTCCTTAGGCATCTCCTTAATGGGGAACATAATTGAGCCAAGGTCAAATAACGTAAAGATGGTACGATTCTGAGGATGCCCGAAGTGTCCGCAGTAGTATATTGCCACATCTTTGCCTAATTTCATGGCAATAAAGCGCAGTAGCATAGCCGAACCTATTGCGTCCGGGTCTACCTGAGTTATAACTATGGGCAGAGTGCTCAGAGACTCTATCGTTTTCTTTAACTGCTTAATTTTTTCAACCATCGTACTCAATCATTTTGCAAAACATCTGTAGGGCAGTTAGTCCGGCTAATGAGGCTTCCCTACTGTTGAATCAAATCGGGATATGTTATATATACTATTTCATCCTCAATGTGCCCAGGCATAAGGTAGTGCTTCACAAATGCCATTTCCCCCGTATCCCCAAAGTAGGCCTTCATCCTGAACATTACCCTGAGTGTCTCAACTTTTACACTCTTGCCGGTAGCGTCAACCACTACCTCCATCGGGAATGCGTTGGCATGGTCTATGCCAGGACAGGAGTTTCTGTTTGTCAGCCGGTTTTCGCTGGTTATGGTAAACGCTGTCTTTTCAAGCTCCTTTTTGGTTATGCCAAAAAACATTATCCCCTTGTCTCTCATATCTATTGTATACACCAGAGAAAACCCCTTATTGTTCCGGCCTATGGTATAGTGCATTTGTTTTATAACTGAACTCATGAGTTTCTCGGTTTTATATTTTCCAGTATAGACCTTAACGATGTTATCCTCAAGTACTCCGCCACCTATGCCTGAGACCCTGTTTCCGTCAAGCAGCGTTCCCTCCTCAGTTGCGACGTTTTTGCCGCTCACGGCACCCTGAAACACCCCGGCCAGTTTCTTAAGTGTCTCCACGGAGAAGGTCTCAAGCTCCGGCGCTATCATCCTGTTTAGCGCAACCGGATTGACTAAGGATATGCTTGTGCCGCCTTCATTGCTGAAAACATTAACCTTTAACGGATAAACGAACTTCGCGTTTGGAGACACCTCAAAGATCTTTTGCCAGTACGCCTCGTTATGGATTATCAGCACTTTGGTCTTATACTTGCACTTGTCAGGGAGCGTAGGTGTAAATGACCCCGCCACTGTCCAGCCATTTGCAGCCAAGGCACTGGCTACCCTGTCCGATACCGTATCGACATTGTCGGCTATCTTTTCAACCAGCCGGATGTATATTCTGTTATTATCCATATGCGCCGGCGCATCCGCCGGGGCTTCCCCAAACGCCCCTATCGGAGCCGCTATTACCGCTATCAGAAATAAAAGCATATAAATCCTTGTCCTGATTTTCATATTTTCTTCCTCCATGTTCAACGGTTTTGATATTAATGGCAACAGGGACATTATTGAAATCCGAATAGCTCTCCACATTGCCTGCCTTCTAGGGTAAGTTATCTCCTCTAAGTTTGTCAAATCATTTTTTACTTTTAAGTGTAAGCCTCTGACAGGGCTGCTCAGGTGAAATATTTTGTGTTTTTTTTCGATAATTTATGATAGACTTGGTAATTCGTTTTTTGAGGCGGTTGCTGGCCTTAGCGAATTAATGTCCACAACTAAAGGGGTTAGCAACCCCCGGCATAAAGGAGTCAACTTATGTATATAGTGATGGTAACCCCTGAGCTTGCCCCAGTTGCCAAGGTCGGCGGCCTTGCCGATGTCATCTTTGGCCTCAGCCGCGAGCTTGAGATTCGGGGAAATTCTGTTGAAATTATTCTGCCGAAATACGACTGCATGTGGTACGACCAGATCTTCGGCTTATGTGTGGATTATGACAACCTCTGGGTGCCGTACTACGGACAATGGATACACTGTACGGTGTTTTTTGGTTTTGTCCACGGGCGCAAGTGCTACTTTATCGACCCACATTCAGACAAAAACTTCTTCAACCGCGGCGTGTTCTATGGCCATTGGGACGATGCCGAGAGGTTTGGGTTTTTCTGCAGGGCCGCCCTCCAATACATGCTTATGGCAAATAAACACCCTGACATTATACACTGCCACGACTGGCAGACTGCCCTCATCCCCGTACTCCTTTTCGACATCTACGCAAACCTCGGTATGACACACCCACGCGTCTGCTTCACGCTTCACAATATGAAGCACCAGGGTATCACCGGTGAATTCATCTTCAGAGAAATTGGCCTGAACCCGCCCGAATACTTCCGTGCCGACAGATTTCAGGACGACAACAATCCCCATGTGGTTAACCTGATGAAGGGCGGCATTGTTTACTCGAACTTCGTTACCACAGTCTCGCCGCAGTACGCCTGGGACATAAGGACATCCGACCAGGGTTTTGGCATGGGACACACACTCTACTCCTATCAGGGCAAGTTTGGAGGCATCCTAAACGGCGTTGATTACGATGTCTGGAACCCGGAGACCGATAACTATATCCCACATAAATACTCAGCCGGCACGCTTGACGATAAGTACAAAAACAAAGAGGCCCTTCGCCACAGGCTCCTCATCAGACAGGACCTCAAGCCCGTCATCTGTGCAGTCAGCCGCCTTGACCATCAAAAGGGCGTTTACCTGATAAAACGCGCCCTCTACTATGCCCTTGCCAACGGATGGCAGTTCGTCCTGCTTGGTTCAGGCTCCGAACAAGGTATAAACGACGAATTCTGGCGTATTAAATGTGAGCTTAACGATAATCCCGACTGCCACATCGAGTTGGGCTACAACGAGGAGCTTTCTCATCTTATCTATGCCGGGTCGGATTTAATCGTAATCCCCAGCCTGTTCGAGCCATGCGGCCTCACGCAGATGGTTGCCATGAAGTACGGCACGATTCCTATCGTAAGGAACACTGGTGGGTTGAGCAATACCGTGTTTGACGCAAACTATTCTGATTTGCCATTTGAACAGCGCAACGGCTATACGTTTTTCGACCCGACAAACGAGGCACTTGAGCACGCCATGCAGCGCGCCGTAGGGTTGTGGTATGAATTTCCGCTGCAATTCCGCCAGCTCATGGAAAACGCGATGAGCTACGACTATTCGTGGAACCACCCCGGGCAGCACTATCTGAATGTCTATGAATTTATTAAAAACAAGTAGGTACACCGATCTCTTACACTTAACGAAGAACAAGAAAATGCTGAAGGCGCTCAAAGACGCCGAAAAAGCGGCCTCCCTTGTCAACATGAACGTGTTGATCAGCGGCGAAGACAGCCTTGAAAAGGAGCTACTGGCAAGAAAGATTCACCTTGATAGTGATCGCAAACATAAACCCTTTCTGATACTTAACACCTCAGCCATTGCGGTTGATTTCGCCGAGACGGAGCTATTCGGGTGGAAAAAAGGCGCGTTTACCGGCGCGAGTGAAAACAGAATGGGCATTCTTGCCGAGGCCGACGGAGGCACGCTGTTTCTTGAGGACATTGCCGACATCGACACCAATCTCCAGGCAAAACTCTACAAGTTTATCATAGAAAAAAAGTACCGTCCACTTGGAAGCACCATGGCCGTTAAGTCCGATATCAGGATCATTGCCTCGACAAGCAAGAGACTCTCCGAGGCGGTGAAAAAAGGTATTTTTCGTGAAGACCTGCATAAGATGTTCAAATCCATGGAGATAAAGCTGCTGCCGCTGCGGCAACGCGGGGAAGACCTCCTGCCGATAGCCGGTTATTTAATCGACTACTATAGCACAAAATACGAAACCGGCCACAAGTCACTCTCCGAGACGGCAGTTAACTTCATAACCGGACACGACTGGCCGGGCAATTTGATGGAGCTTGCTGAGGCCGTAAAGAAATCCGTCATACTCTCCGATTCGCCCATAATCCAGCATAACTACCTGATACTTGATCTCCCATCCAAATACTCCATCTACGAGTTTCTTGATGAAAAACTCAACAAATACCTCTCCGACATTGGCGAAATTAAAAGCGGCAGCCTATATGACGCTATAATATCGGAGGTAGAAAAATCCCTCTTATCCATAGTCCTGAAAGAGACCGGGGGCAACCAGCTGAAGACGTCTAAGATACTAGGCATAAACAGAAACACGCTGCGATCGAAAATAAAGCAATACGACATAAAACCCTAAGTCCGCCACTTGCCTTTATCGCTACCCTCTGTTAAACTAAGTGTAGTTATGCCATTAGGATATGGTGTATTATCCAACGATACCATCGACGGCTACAGTGCATGCGGGATTGTGCAGATCTCCGTTTTTAAGGAATGGGGCGGCACGGTGAGAGAGGCGTCGCGCCTTGCGGGATGCTGCAGGGACATTGGCCTGAGATATGCCATTCATCCGGTGGGATTTTACCTGTCCGAGACCAGGGACAAAGAGCGTGCAGAGACACTTGCGGCATTAAGAGAGCTTGCCGCCATCACCGGCACGGCCCTCATAGTCCATGACGAGGGAACTCCATGGGGGTCGCGCCTTGAGGGGATTTTCGCGGAGGCCTACGCAGGGGCGCTGAAGGAACTCTCCCGAATCTCTCCCGTGTCGATAGAAAACGCCCACGACACGCCAAACGTTAAATGGTTCTGGGGCCGTTACGCCAAGTCCATAACGCTTGACATTGGACACGTCGAGGCCGCTGGCATGGATTCGCTTCAGTTTGTAGAGGGCCTCGGGGAGGAGATTATCGAAAAAATCGACTTCGTCCACATCCACAGGTGTAACGGCCACCGTAAAGACGGCTCAAACGACCACTGGGGGCTTGACGCCGGATGCAGGGAACTGAAGGCATTAGGGCAACTTTTGAACAAAAAAAGCGCCCCCGTGGACATAATCATAGAGGTAATCGAAAAGGATCAGATACTGAGCAGCCTAAAACTTATAGAATCCGTAATGGAGGATCGATGCTCGTAATACCGGCGATAGATTTAAAGGATGGTTCGTGTGTAAGGCTCCTGCAAGGGAGAAAAGAAGAGGTTACAAAGTACTCTGACGACCCCGTGGAGACAGCCAGAAGATGGGTGCGCGAGGGGGCAGAGTTAATACACATAGTCGATCTGGACGGGGCATTTACCGGTGAACAGAAAAACCTTGAAAGTATTAAAAACATAAGAAAGAGGGTAGATGTCCGGCTTGAGGTAGGAGGCGGTATCAGGGATTTGCAGAGGATTAAACTCCTTGATTCAATCGGCATAGACAAGATAATACTTGGCACAATTGCAATAAAAGACCCCAACCTGCTGCGTGAGGCGTGCGTAAAATACCCGGGTAAGATTGTCGTAGGCATAGACGCCAAAAAAGGCCGCGTGGCAATCAGGGGATGGGAAGAACTGACCGAGACCACGGCCTTGGCCCTGGCCAAAGAGGTAGAGGACTCCGGTGCGGCAGGAATAATCTACACGGATATTGCAAAGGACGGGATGCTGATGGGGCCAAACGTTGAGGCCACAGCGGAGATAGTCAATCTGGTAAGGATCCCGGTTACGGCCTCAGGCGGTGTGTCATCTTTAAAGGACATAGCCAATTTGATGCAGATAGAAGGCCTTTACGCCATTGTAACAGGCAAGGCGGTCTACTCGGGGACCATCGTATTAAACGAGGCCATAGCGCTCGTAAGGAGGGGGTAAGAGCGCATGCTTGCAAAGAGAATCATCCCATGCCTGGACGTCAGAGACGGGAGGGTTGTAAAGGGGATAAACTTCGTAAACATCCGGGATGCCGGGGACCCTGTTGAAAACGCCGTGTTTTACGACGAACAGGGCGCTGATGAACTGACCTATCTTGACATAACCGCCTCACATGAGAAACGTAAAATAATGCTCGACGTAGTGGAGAAAACCGCGACGGACGTATTTATCCCGCTTACGGTAGGTGGCGGCATAGGTTCTCTTGAAGACATTCGGGATTTACTAAACGCGGGCTGCGACAAGGTATCGATAAACACCACGGCGGTCAACAATCCGGAGTTCATAGCGCAGGCCTCGGCGCGCTTCGGAAGCCAGTGCATAGTGGTGGCCATTGACGCAAAGCGCTGTGCCGGAGCCACAGGCAGCGACACCCCCCAGTGGCTTAAGGAAAACGAGCCGCTGTCATATCTCAATATAGATTTAACTAACGGTACGCCCATGTGGGAGGTCTTCACGCACGGGGGCAGGCGGGCAAAGGGCATTGACGCGGTAAAGTGGGCGCGGTATATGGAGGGCATAGGGGCCGGTGAGATACTCCTGACGAGCATGGACAGAGACGGCACAAAGGCAGGCTACGACATAGAACTAACGCGTGCGATATCGGAGGCCGTCAGCATACCTGTCATAGCCTCAGGCGGGGCGGGGGAGCTTGAGCACCTGTATGAGGCCCTTGCCGATGGCAAGGCGGATGCCGTGCTGGCTGCCTCAATATTTCACTTCAGGGAGCACACCATCAGGGAGGCCAAGGGGTATCTTAGCGCTAAGGGCGTTACGATGCGGCTCTGATATCCAGAAAGAAATTATTAACCTTGGCCCTGCTTACGAAGGGTGGGCCCCCTCTCTTGCCCATATTCATGATTGATTGATAACACTTGCCGTATACCATGGGATTGTTCTTTTTTACACCGGCTGATTTTTTTTTGGGGAACTTTTCCAACCTGCCGTTGTCTATAGAAGTAACGATTGCAACAAACTAAAATAAACGGAGGTAAACAGCAATGAAAGGGAAACTGAGGTTAATCGTATCAACAATTCTTATGGTGCTATTGGTAACGGCCACCATGATGGCAGGCGTAGCAGAGGCACAAGAGGAGCCAGGCGCAGATAAGACCCTCTCTCCATACTTCTTCGTCAAAGGCCAGGACGACGGCGTTGACAAAGTGGCGCTTAAATCCACAAAAGTAGAGGCAAAAATCGCGGGCGTAATCGCAGACGTTACAGTCGAGCAGGTATATAAAAACGAAGGCACAAAACCCATTGAGGCAATCTATATATTCCCGGCCTCGACACGGGCAGCTGTCTATGCCATGAAAATGGCCATCGGAGGGCGCACCCTCACGGCAGAGATAAAACGCCGCGAAGAGGCACGAAAGGACTACGAAAAGGCCAAACAAGAGGGCAAGAGCGCCTCTTTGCTTGAGCAGCAGCGCCCCAATGTGTTTCAGATGAACGTGGCCAATATCCTGCCCGGCGACGTTATTAAGGTCGAGCTTAAGTATACGGAGCTTATCGTCCCCACTGACGGCGTGTATGAGTTTGTCTACCCCACAGTTGTAGGGCCAAGA
The DNA here is from genome assembly GCA_002753305.1 of Nitrospirae bacterium MYbin6. GTDB lineage: Bacteria > Nitrospirota > Thermodesulfovibrionia > Thermodesulfovibrionales > Magnetobacteriaceae > Magnetominusculus. The sequence continues at coordinate 11,008 of PEAC01000071.1, read as the reverse complement.
TATTCAAACGCGCAAAAGGCTGCGGCGCCGCAGTCTGAACAGTGGGTGGAAAACCCCTACCTGCGTCAGGGCGAAGGGGCACTTTCAACCCTTGACATAGACGTTAAGCTTTCAAGCCCCATGCCTGTTAGCGAGCTGGCCACCCCGTCACACAAGACAAACGTGTCATACTCCGGGGCTACCTTTGCCGAGGTGCGTCTGGATAACAAGGAAAGCCGCGGCGGCGTTAAGGATTTTATATTAAAATACCGGCTGTCAGGCAAGTCCATCGGCTCAGGCCTGATGCTCTATGACGACGGCGCGGAGAAGTTCTTTCTTCTCATGGTAGAGCCGCAAAAGGACGTCAAATTAAATCAAATCCCACCGCGTGAATACATGTTCATAATAGACGTATCAGGCTCCATGATCGGCTTCCCGCTTGAGATCACTAAAAAGCTACTGAAAGACCTGATAGGGTCGCTACGCCCCACGGATACGTTTAACGTCCTCCTGTTTTCGGGTGGGTCTTCGGTGATGGCTGAAAAAGCAATTCCGGCAACGCCCGATAACATTCAAAAGGCCATAACGCTCATAGACAAGCAAAGAGGCGGTGGTGGTACAGAACTCCTGCCAGCCTTAAAGCATGCTTTTTCGATCCCGCCGGCTGAAAAAAACGTCTCGCGCACCGTAGTAATCGCCACGGACGGCTATGTTACCGTCGAGAAAGAGGCCTTCGACTTGATACGAAGCAATCTCGATAAATTAAACGTCTTTACATTTGGGATAGGCACGAGCGTAAACCGCTACCTGCTTGAAGGTATGGCAAGGGTCGGCAAGGGCGAGCCTTTCGTGGTAACGAAACCGGAAGAGGCCGCTGCAATGGCTGACAAGCTAAGAAAAATGCTCGACACACCAGTGCTGGCTAAGGTAAAGGTTGACTTCGGGCTCATGGCGACAAAGGACCTGGAGCCGGAGCATGTCCCCGACGTGTTGGCAAATCGCCCGATAGCCATATTCGGAAAGTACACAGGTGAACCGGAGGGTGTGGTTACCGTAAAAGGAATCGCCGGAGACGGCACCGTCACACAAAAAATAGATGTAAGCAAGGTGAAGCCGCTAAAGGCCAATAGCGCCTTAAAATATCTCTGGGCACGGGACCGTGTAGCGCGCCTGGCCGACTACAACCGCCTCGGGCAGGACAGCGCCCTGGTTAAGGAGGTTACAGAGCTTGGCCTGAAGTACAGCCTCCTGACGGACTACACATCGTTTGTTGCCGTGGATACTGAGGTCAGATTAAAGGACGGCAAGGCCGTAACTGTCAGGCAGCCGCTTCCGCTTCCCGAAGGCGTATCGGACTATGCAGTCGGGGCAAGCAGGTCCGATGGGGCAAAATATTTATCAAGGCCCATGCCAGCGGCAGCACCCGCCGAATATAAGGCAAAGAAGGCGGATAAGCTGGAATCGAACGATTTGCCAGGACAACCCGAATCGGACATTTCAAAGCAAACGGTAATTCCATCGGTAGTCGAGCTGTCAAAGCTGGTAACTGCTAAGGAAATCAACCGCTCCGATGTCGAGACTGCCATAAAGAACGCCCTCCCGGCACTGAACCGTGCGGCAGTAAGCAACGCGCTTAAGGGAACAGCGGTAATAAAGATAACCATCGGCCCGGACGGCAAGGTCATCAGGGCAGAGAGAAAAAACGGCACACTAAGCAATGTTGACAGCCTGATTGAGATACTTAAGCAAATAGTCTTCCCATCAACGCCCAATGGGGCCGAGATAACGGCCACCCTTACCGCTGGAAAATAGCAAGCAGCCAGGATATGGTGTAGGCATGGGGGAAATAAGAGGCGATGAATACGAGCGCCTTTTATTTCCCCCAAATTTTTTAATTGATACAGATTTTATAAAAATAATGTTACAATAAAGTAATACTTGCAGATGGGAAAAAAATGGTATTGAAAATAAATATACACATGTAATACAATAGTAATGTGTCGCGCCGGGCAGGCATGGTTTAAAGAAATATCATGTAACGTGGAGGGCGGCTGTGGAAACGGCTGAAGAAGGGACAAAAATGGAAGAAGCAGCAAAATACGATAAGTCAAACTGGCGGAGTGTATTCGCCGAGGAGCTAAAGAAAAACACATCCATTCTCTGCGTCGAAGACGAGGCTATAATATTAGAGGGCATGAGGATAGTCCTCAAGCGAAGGTTTAACGCGGTATATACCGCCACTAACGGGAAAGAGGGGATAGAGGTATTCAACAACAATAAGATTGACATAGTGATAACCGACATCCTGATGCCGATAATGGATGGAATAGAGATGGCCACAAACATAAAGAACATAAGTCCCGACACACCTATACTGATACTATCAGCCATCAGCGAAGAGCCATTTTTGAAGAAGGCGGCAGCCCTCGGCCTTTATGATTACATAGCCAAGCCCTACTGTGACGACGAATTCTTTGAGGTCCTCTACAGGGCCGCCTTTGAGGTATATAAACGAAAGAATACGGCATTCACCCCCTCCCCTGAAATTGCCGAACTGCTATAGAGGGTAAAATAGTAATAACTGGCGGATTCATTGGCGTATTAATTTTTATCTTGACAGCGGGCATGTCGGAGTGCTAATTTACTTTAATATGGAAGATGGACAAACCAGTATAACTACACCAGTTGAGCTGCAGGCAAGTCCTGCCGGGATGCAGGCAAGCCCGAAGATAGTAAAGAGGGCAGAGCCTGATATCTGGTGGAAGGGGTTTTTGAAGAGAATATTTTTCGTCGAAATCCTCAAGGGGATGTCGCTGACGATGTCATATATGTTTAAAAAACCCGTAACGAGGCAATATCCGAAGGAAAAGAGAGAATCGCAGCCCGGCTTCAGGGGTATGCACGCCTTGGTCAGAAAACCCCTTACGCGCAGGGCACGTTGTGTAGGCTGCGGATTATGTGCCGCCGTATGCCCGTCGAAGTGTATCACAATATATACGTCCGAGGGGAAAACCCATGAAAAGGTAGTTGACCGATATGAGATAGAGATACTGAGGTGCTTATTTTGCGGATTATGCGTCGAGGCGTGTCCATTTCAGGCCATAGTATTGACCGGGCATTACGAGTACGCGGACGCGTCGAAGGCGTCATTCCGCCTGACGAAAGAAATGCTGATGGACAATTGGGATAAGTACATGACAGAAGAGACCGGAATCATCAACCCAGCGCGTAATGGCAAATACTATTTTAATAATTTCTGGGCGCCAAGAAAGAACCATTTTGAGACCTCGGCCAATCAGGCCGTCTTTAAAGGCAAGAAAGCTCAATGACATTCCAATGGACTGAGAACATGGCTGTAGGTGTCGAACTGATGGACGAACAGCACAAGGAGTTGTTCACAAGGGTTAACGCCTTTGTCGAGGCGGTACTCCAGAACAAGGAAAGCGTAATTGTCGAGGAGTTAATGAAATATCTTGAGAGTTACGTAGAGACCCACTTTACACTTGAAGAGACATATATGAAAGACTACGACTACGACGAAGAAGACACTGACATACACCTGAAGCAACACAAGACATTCAGGACAAACTTCCAAAGATTAAAGACAGAGTACCAGAGAAAAGGCTCAAACAAGGAGTTAAACCAAAAAATCCAGGAACACCTCTGCAACTGGCTCATTACCCACGTCAGCAAGATAGACAAAAAACTCGGCGATTACCTGTAAAGCGGGACATAAAAGGCAGACAGGCAAACGAGACCTGCGTAAACATTAAGGGAGTAAATTACCGGATTTCAGACCTGCCCTTGCGTTAACCGGAGGATGAGGTACAGTCAGCGTCGTTTTCAAGGCCTTTATAGATTTCAAACATGGAAATAAACAGGACAACGACCAGCGGTCCCATAATTATTCCTATAAGGCCGAAGAACTCCATGCCGCCAACTACGGTGAAAAACACCATAACCATAGGCATTTTCGTCCTGCCGCTTACAATAAGCGGCACAAGGACGTTATCTATAACAATAATAGCAATAACTCCAACAATGATGACCACCATGGCCTTAATATAAGAGCCGGCGGCCAATAAAAATATTGCGACAACTCCCCACATCACGGCAGCACCCATGGGGATAAACGCGGCAAGCGCCGTTACTGCTCCTAAGAGTACCGGAGCGGTTAAGCCCAGTATGGCATATGTAATCCCTGAAACCACCCCCTGAGAAAGACAAAGCGCTACGCTTCCATAAATGGAGGTAATCACCATATCTTTTATTTTTTCCTGAAAGCGCTCCTTGTGCGTCCCTGGCAACGGCATGTATTCCATGATAGTTTTAATAAAGTCTGGGCCGTCAAGAAAAAAGAAAAACAAGGTGAACATTACTAAGAAAAAATCCAACAGTACGCCTAACAGGTTTTTTAACCCCAATGTAAGCTCCGGTATGATTTTTTGCCAGAACTTTGCCAGATTATCAACAATAAGATCTTTTACGTTTAACTCACTGCCGTTGCCCATAACGTGAAACCGCTCAAGTATCCATTTTACAGGTTTCTGTGACAACATATCTGTAATAACCTGGAAATTTGTGCTTACAAGATACGCATATGTTTTCTTTGCCTCAACCCCCATTAAAGTGATTATATAGGCAATGGGGCCCACAAGAATTAACACTACAAGCACAATGGTTATAACGGAGGCCCCTATCTGCCATTTCACAGCCCTTTGTACAAGTATAAACACAGGGTAAAAGACAATCCCCAGCACTATAGCCCACGCAATGGCATTCAGAAATGGTTTTATCACATAGTAACTCAACACACCAAGGAGCAACAGTATAATTACAAACGTAAAAGTATATTGGCGGTTGATTGACATGCTGATATAATATCACATAGGAAGGCACCGCGGCAAGACCAACGGAACTCATTCGCGCTGCTGCTTTCGGGATACCTTGTCCTCGTACATCAGTTTGTCGGCCTCTTTGAGGGCGTATTGAATTTCTTCCGCGCAATGGGCAGTTGCCGCACCTAGTGAGATTGATACCGGCAGGCCCTCATTTTTCTCGTTATAATCCACCAGGCATGTCCTTACGCGATCTATCAGATTAATGGCAGTTTGCTCTTCGGTCTCATTGAGGATAATAATGAATTCGTCGCCTCCAGTGCGTGCCACCACGTCACTGCCGCGAAACACCGCCCTGAATACCGTGGCCGCACCCTTTATTAACCGGTCTCCGGCCTCATGCCCTATGCTATCGTTGACACGTTTCAGGCCGTCGAGGTCGGCCGCTATGAAGCTCACCGGAAACTGCCGCCCCTTGGTGATTCTATCGAGTTCGGCGTCGAAATAGGCGCGGTTATAGAGGCCGGTCATTGAGTCGTGCGTGCTGCGATATTTTAGTTTTTCCTCTTCTTTTTTTCTCTCTGTAATGTCCCGCGATATGCCTACGAACTCCTTTATATTCCCATCTGCCGTGGTTATGGCCGAAATCACTACCTCAACCGGGATTATCCTGCCGTCCTTACACTTTTGCTCCACTTCAATTCTCTCTGAAAAGCATTCCATATCGCCGGATTCTCTGAAGCATGCAAGCTTTTGTGTCAGGCAATCCCTGACGAATGAAAATGACTCCGGCGTCAGGGCCTCTGCGAATGATTCCCTTTTGGCCTCTTCGACGGTAAACCCGCGCAGGGACGCTATCGACGGGCTTACATAGGTGAAACTCTCCATAGAGGCGTCAAGTGTCCAGATAACATCACTAACACTCTCGGCAATCAGACGAAACCGCTCCTCGCTCTCCTTAAGTTCTGCCGACATGCGTTGGAGTGCTTCCATGTCCTCACTCATGTGCGCGTAGGCCTCCTCAAGCTCAGTTCTGGATTCATCAAGATTTGCTACCATGCCGTTAAAGGCCGCTGAGAACTCCCCCATGAAATCAACCCGCTGGGAGAAATCCCCTGAGGCGATTTGCTTGGTCTGCCATGTCAGGTGCTTTAGTCCTGCGTGGAGGGACTTCAGGCTTCCGGCAACCGGCCCCATGGCATCCCGGCTGAGGGTCCGGCTGAGGTCTCCGTTACTGAGGGCCAGCGTAAAACGCTGGATTTCATCAAGATAAGCGGCAAGACGCGAAAGCTGCTCCGCGTATTCGGCATCTGTGGGTATGTTGGCCGGTATGCGCCCCGCGGCAAGCTGCCCCAATATTGATGCTGTGCGCTCGTCCACTATGCCTCGTTAACGTGTGCGGCGAAGCGGCAGGTGCGATCCCCGGTACACCAACAGTCAACCTCTTTTACCGTGAACGATTTTCCCGTAAAGCCATATAGAAGGGCCGAGATAAATCCCTCGTCAAACGTGCAGAGTTCTAACCCGGTGTCTGGCAGCCCGGAGCAGTCCAGGTCCTCAGACACGGTTACCGTGATGCGGCCATTGTCAAGGTCCGCCTCCTCTACTCGCAGGATGCCGATGCCCATCTCTTTCAGGACGGACTGGAGTTTCTTTATAAAATTATTTATATCCTCCTGCGGCCCGATGAGATTGTCGTAGAATTCCATGCCGGCCAGGAAACCGGCCTCGTAAAATATCCGGTCGGCCTCGTCCGCGCCGTGGCGTGTCTCTATAACGTCCCTGAAACTGTACTGCATCAGGCGATAGACCTCAAGGCGCATCATAGGGCCAAGATTCGGACGGCCTGCTTTTAAGTCTCCCAGCATGTCCCAGCTAAACTTATACTTGCGTGTAGCGTTCTCCGGCATACGTCTCTCCTTATAATTTGGTTAGTCCTCGCGGGTACACTTATAGGCGAGTTCTTTGATTCCTATGGCAAACGGCGACATCGGTTCACAAAGCATAACCGGTTTTGTCTTAAACAGGGCACGCTTTACGGCCTCGTCGTTTGGCAGCGACTGCATGACCTTCGCCTCTATGTTTGTGTAGTGTTTTACGAGATTCTGGATTACCGCACCTGTGTTTACGTCCCGTGTGGATTGAACCATGTTGATTACAAAACTGGGGGTGAAGCGCTCAATCTTCTTACGGGCCGAATTCGCAATCTCCATATCGATTTTTTCGGCCTCCTTGAGGAACTTCTCTATTGTATTTAAATTGGGATTTGCGTCCGTGTCCTTGGCCATCTCCATAAGCGCCATTAATCTCTCGGTGTGCCTGGCCTTAAAATGAAAGGTCAACAGCCTGAATATCGCGGATTTTATAAACCCGTATGCCTTCATCAGAGATGTTACCTCAGGTGTGGTTACCAGCAGCCCGGTCTGCGCTATGAACAGAAAATCCACCACATTATATGACGAACCTGCCGCTAAGTCTATGATTACCACATCGCAGTCGAGTTTTAACATATGCCCAATCAACTTGAGCTTCTGCTGGAATGGCATATTGGCTATGTCGGGGATTTTGGAGCCTCCACAGATCAGCCTTAAATTCGGCACCTCTGTCACTATAAGGGCTTCCCCGAGGGTCTTAATGTTTTTCAGGACAAAATCATCAAGTGAATACGTGTAATTCCTTATCCCCAGGATGACATGCAGATTTGCCCCGCCAAGGTCAAGGTCAACGGCAATCGTTTTTTTCCCCGTTGCCGCTATGGCGATGGCGAGATTGGCGGATATGGTGCTTTTCCCAACACCACCCTTTGGCCCCACTATCGCTATTACCTTTTTTGGCATATGTTAAGCTATCCTCACTCTCTGAAACACCTCATTTTATATTTTTATATTGAGAAATACTTTGAGATCTTCCAGCAAGACATCTGTCTCCGGTGTGTCGTGGACAGCGCCCTTGTTGACGGCATCACCGGTGTCACCGGTGTCAAGGAGCACTTTGACTTTCGATACTATCAGCATGGGGTCAAGTGGGGTGTCCATACACCAATCAGTTACTATTTTGTTTAAGGCCGACAGGTTTTTATCCGTGAAGTCTCCTATGGCCAATAACTTCAAAGCCGGCAGCATCTCTGCAGATACCCGCGCGAAGCTATTTCTGAACTTCTCCAGTTCCCCTGAGAAATATCCCTTCGTGTCAAGCACAACTACCAGGGGAGCCTCTCTGCCAAGTATGTCCCCGGTATGTATAACGTCCTTAAAGAGAAGTGGAATTGGTATCTCTTCACCGCTTGTTCCGCCGTTGGGGGTGCCAACATGTGGGAGGCCGGCCCATCTCTCAAGAGCCTTTTGTATCAGGCTTCCCCTCATGGCGTCGGTCGAAAAAACGACTACTTTTTTCAGCGGCATTTCTTAACCGTTAAAGAACTTATATAAATATCGGTTAACAGGGCTAACGGGACTCTGCCATGGCCATTACTAATGCCCCTTTTGCCGTTGTATTAAGTGGTTCCCTCGCGATTCTTACCGAAGAGATCTCAATCGGCAGCCTGACGGCGTTGAGGGCCTTTTCAAATTTCTCCTTACAGCCCTTCGGCACGGACGTGCCGCCGCTCAACACTATCGGAATCGGTTCAGTAATCTTCGGCAGATGTTCGGATGACGTTATGACGTCCTGAATGCTCCTTACGAGGTGGTTGATGAGGGCGTTATAATAAAGATGCAGGGACAACTCCACCTTGTTTTTAGGCAGAATCGAAAGGTCTAACGACTCCTCTTTTATGACCTTTACCTTAGTGGCGGGGTCGCCAACTTCACGGCTTACCATTTCGTCGATGTAATCGCCGCCCTTTTGAATGCTATACGTTACTACGGGCACTGACAGGTATGACAGGCAGATGTTACACATACCGCCGCCCATGCTTACGCCAATGCCTGTGAAGTTATCGTCTGACAGCTCGGACATAACCACCGCCAGGCCTTCGTTTATCGATATAGGCGTGTAGCCCAGGGTCTCAAGGTACATCTTGATTATTGATTCATGTCCGGTAACATAGACATCCCTTTCTATCGGCTGGCCGGGGACGCTGAAACATATTATCTCACCGAATTTCTTTGGTTTTTGAATCAGTGTGTTGATTATGGACTGTATGACGATGACGCCTTCGTCTTCACGGGAGCTGAGAATGCCTTTTTCCATCGACCTTCTCGTGTTGGAGTTAAACATGTTGGCAAAGCTCTCGGCGGAGTATCCGATTATATAGTAGCGTTTGTCGTGCTCGAAGAACATGACATTGTTCTGTGTGAGTATCTGTTTGGTGAATTTTGACTGTGGTATGGTGAAAAATGCGTTTAGCTGCTTAATCATTTGAATCTTATTGCCCTTGTTCTGGGCCATGACTATATTGCTGGTGCCGACGTCAAGCCCCACCGGGCCCCATGGGCTTTCAGGCTCCGCGCCATATTCTCTGTCTTGCGATATGATGGGTTTTTGTGCCGCCCTTACGGCTGATTCTATTTGCTGCTCAGAGACGTTCGAAATCGCAGCCTGTATTGGCGGGTGCGGCTCGGCGCGTGGGGTCTCATATCTTACGGGGTCGGGGGCCGCGTATCTATCCGGTGGCGGCGCCGACGGCGCTTCAATCTCGGTAAGCCTCTGTTTTAATCTCTCAATCTCTCTTTGATACTCGCTTGATTCGGCCATCTTAAATCCTCCTTTTTCACTCTGAATCATATCTATTACATAGTTTACATTTAGTTAAAGCTTATGTTATTTTAGCATTCTGTAAATATTAATGTTATTTTGTCTGTGTTGTCAAGTATAATATTTAAAATGAAAGGCTATTTTAGCGGCAAACAGGGTGATTAACCAAAAAAACGATACGATTGAGACTGTAAAACACGCCCCCTCTGCTGAGGCCGTTTCTACCTCAGACAGTTCGCAGTCTCCGCGCATGCCCAAAAAGGTCGCCATCGTTGGCCTTCCTAACAGCGGCAAGAGCCAGATTTTCAACAACCTCACCGGCGAATACTCTATCGTTGCAAATTACCCCTCCTCTACCATAATCGTGAAAAAAGGCCAATTCAGCCTGGGCGGCGAGCAATACGAGGTCTATGACACACCTGGGCTTTACTGCCTCTTCATTCACTCTGAGGACGAACTGGTGGTGCGCGACTTAATATTTACAGAAAGGCCGGACGTCCTGCTCCTGTGTATAGACGCAAATTTACTTAAGCAATCGCTGGCCCTGGCCGCCGACCTCATGGAGCTTAACATCCCTATGGTCATAACTATTAACGCGATTGACGAGACCTCAAAAAAAGGTATGTGGATAGACTCCGACACCCTGTCACAAATAACCGGCGTCCCGGTCATTGAGTCCATAGCCATAAAGGGCATCGGTACGAACAGGCTTAAAAACGCGATTCAAAGGGCGCGCGTTGGAAAGTTGAACATTCACTATGGCGATATTATGGCTAACGGTGTCTCCGCCATCAGGGCCTTATTGCCGGATACCCTTCCATATAAACAAAAGACAGCCATCTTAGCGCTCCTTAACGACCCATTCCTTGATAACTATCTGATAAAGTCTGTCCCCGCAGAGCAGCTCCAAAAGATACACGACGCAGTTGACGACGTTCAGGAGTATTTTAAGGGGAATCTTGCCAGGACAATAAACCATAAGCGGGCCGAATGGGTCGATACCGTTACGGACAAGATTGTGAGAAAACAGGTAGTGGCCTCAACGGGGGCGTCGGAGACGATTGCCCGCTTGTGCCGTTCAGTCATATCTGGTGTCCCTATCCTGATGGGCATAATTGTTATAACGTATTTTCTGGTCGTAAACGTAGCGGATTGGATAACCCAGTGGCTGGAAAACATTCTTTGGGCGCCTGTACAAGGCTGGATAGAGATGGTAGTGCCGTACCAGTTTCTGGAGGATTTCCTTGTCGGCCCGTATGGGGTGTTGACGCTTGGGGTGGCCGGAGCGCTCTTGACCGTGCTGCCGATTCTCTCGGTTTATTTTATTCTCTATAACATACTGGAGGACGTGGGATATATACCGAATCTGAGTGTGTTGTCCAAGCGTGTCTTCGATAAGATTGGCCTGAGCGGGGCCTCTATAATGCCTATGGTGCTGGGGTTTGGGTGTAAGACGATGGCCACGCTTACCGCGAGGACGCTGACCTCGCCGAAAG
>PEAC01000070.1 GCA_002753305.1 Nitrospirae bacterium MYbin6 | reverse complement strand
GAAGACGACATGCCCTACCTGCCCGATGGGACGCCGGTTGAGATTGTGTTAAACCCCCTTGGCGTGCCATCAAGAATGAACGTAGGGCAGATTCTTGAGACCCACCTGGGATACGCGGCAAAGGCACTAGGTGTCTACGTTGCTACTCCGGTATTTGAGGGCGCTAAGGAAAACGACATAAAAGAGCTGCTGAAAAAGGCGGGCCTGTCCGAGACCGGACAAGCAATCCTCCACGACGGCAAGACCGGCGAACCATTCGAGCGGCCTGTAACGGTAGGCTATATGTACATGCTCAAGCTCCACCACCTGGTCGAGGATAAAATACACGCCCGTTCAATAGGGCCATATTCGCTGGTAACACAGCAGCCCCTCGGCGGCAAGGCACAGTTCGGCGGACAGAGGCTCGGTGAGATGGAAGTCTGGGCGCTTGAGGCCTACGGTGCATCGTACACGCTACAGGAGTATTTGACCGTCAAGAGCGACGACGTTACCGGACGTGCCAAGATGTACGAGGCAATAGTCAAAGGCGACGCAACGCTTGACCCGGGTGTGCCGGAATCGTTTCACGTCTTAATAAAAGAACTCCAAAGTCTCTGTCTGGACGTAGAGCTTTTGGAGAAAAAAAAATAGAGGGGGATAACACGCTTGAGTGAAATCGTATACAGCATGTATCAGATTCCAAAGGCTCAAAAGGACTTCGACGCCATAAGGATAAAGCTTGCCTCGGCCGAGCGTATCAGGGAGTGGTCGTTTGGTGAGGTGAAAAAGCCTGAGACGATAAACTACAGGACGTTTAAGCCCGAAAAGGACGGCCTGTTCTGCGCCAAGATCTTTGGCCCTGTTAAGGACTGGGAGTGCATCTGCGGCAAATACAAGAGGATGAAACACAGGGGCGTTGTGTGCGACAAGTGCGGCGTGGAGGTAATACACGCCAAGGTAAGAAGGGAACGTCTGGCGCACATTGAGCTTTGTACGCCGGTGGCGCACATATGGTTTCTCAAGGGCGTGCCAAGCAGGATTGGCATGCTGCTAGACATGACGATGAAAAACCTCGAGAAAGTCCTCTATTTCGAGAGTTACGTGGTAGTAGACCCCGGCGATACACCCCTGAAGGAAAAACAGATCCTGACCGAAGAGGAATACAAGAAATACGCCCTTGAGCTTGGTGCGCGCTTTAAGGCCGGCATGGGGGCCGAGGCAATACGCGAGCTGCTGAGAAAGGTTGACCTTGACTGGCTCTCCGTGGACATAAAGACAAGGATTGAGGAGACCGGCGCCATTGGAGTAAAGAAACGCCTTACCAAGAGGCTCAAGATAGTGGAGGCATTCAGGATATCGAAAAACAGGCCGGAGTGGATGATTCTGGACGTAATCCCGGTACTTCCGCCGGATCTGAGGCCGCTTGTGCCCCTTCAGGGTGGACGCTTCGCAACCTCGGACTTAAATGACCTCTACCGCCGCGTCATTAACCGCAACAACAGATTAAAGCGTCTCATAGAGCTAAAGGCCCCAAGCGTCATAGTGAAAAACGAAAAGCGCATGTTGCAAGAGGCCGTTGACTCCCTATTTGACAATACAAAGGGGGCTAAACTGCCAAAAAGCTCGACCAAAAGGTCGTTAAAATCCCTCAGCGACATGATAAAAGGCAAGCAAGGCCGTTTCAGGCAAAACCTCCTGGGCAAACGAGTAGACTACTCCGGCCGCTCAGTCATTGTAGTAGGCCCGGAGCTTAAGCTCCACCAGTGCGGCCTGCCAAAATTAATGGCCCTTGAGCTGTTTAAACCCTTTATATTCAATAAACTGGAAGACAAAGGCTACGTAACGACGATAAAACAGGCGAAGAAATTCGTCGAGATGGAGCGTGACGAGGTCTGGGATGCCCTTGAGGAGGTAATCAAAGAGCATCCGGTGCTGCTGAACAGGGCACCAACGCTGCACAGGCTTGGCATTCAGGCCTTTGACCCGATATTAATAGAGGGCAAGGCGATAAAGCTCCATCCGCTGGTCTGTACGGCCTATAACGCAGACTTTGACGGCGACCAAATGGCAGTACATGTGCCGTTGTCCGTAGAGGCGCAAGTAGAGGCGCGCGTTCTAATGATGTCTATAAATAATCTGCTTTCCCCGGCAAGCGGAAAGCCCATCGTGCTGCCAACGCAGGACATGGTACTGGGGATTTACTATCTTACAAAGGAGAGACCCGGCGCAAAGGGTGAGGGCAAGATTTTTTCGTCCGTCGGTGAGGTACGCGTAGCCTATGACAGCGGCGTTGTCACCGAACACGCAAAGATTATAGTTGAGATAGACGGCATACACGTCAATACGACCGTCGGCAGGGTGCTGTTTTATGAAGTCGTGCCGAAGGACGTGCCGTTTTCCGAGATAAACAAGGTGCTGACGAAAAAAGAGGTACAGAAGGTTATCGACTATGCCCATAAATATGCCGGAAGGCGTAAGACGGTCATGTTTTTGGATGAGCTGAAGAATCTCGGTTTCCACTACGCAACGAAATCAGGTATATCGATATGTATTACCGACATGCACATACCGTCGAACAAGGCGGAGATCCTGAAAGAGGCCGAAAAAGAAGTCATGGAGGTTTACAAGCAATACTCCGACGGACTGATAACTCAGGGTGAGAGATACAACAAAGTAATAGACATATGGGCAACCGTTACGGAAAAGGTGGCAGAGTTCATGATGGCGGAGTTGGGCGCGGAAGACGGCAAGACGCTGACAAAAGAGGATATTGAGAAAAACCGTGCCTTTAACAGCGTATTTATGATGGCTGACTCGGGGGCCAGAGGCTCGGCGGCACAGATAAGGCAGCTTGCCGGTATGCGCGGACTGATGGCAAAGCCATCGGGTGAGATAATCGAGACCCCTATAACGGCGAACTTCCGTGAGGGCCTCTCACCGCTTCAGTACTTCGTCTCTACGCACGGCGCGCGTAAGGGCCTTGCCGATACTGCCCTTAAGACCGCGAACTCCGGTTATCTGACCAGAAGGCTCGTTGACGTGGCCCAGGATGTGATAATCACGGAGATAGACTGCGGCACGGACGACGGCATTATCATCACGTCGCTAATCGAAGGCGGAGAGATAATCCAGCCCATAGAGGAAAGGCTCCTGGGCAGGCTCCCGGCCGAAGACATCAAAGACCCCGTCACACAAGAGGTAATATTCCCAAGAAACGTGGAGATAGACGAAGAGTCTGTCTCAAAAATCGTGGAGTCTGGTGTCGATAGAGTAAAAATACGCTCCGTGCTGACGTGCCAGACAAAGTTCGGCATATGCGGCAATTGCTATGGTAGAGACCTTGCAAGAAACTCAAAGATAGAGATAGGCGAGGCCGTCGGCATCATCGCGGCACAGTCCATAGGCGAGCCAGGCACACAGCTTACCATGAGGACATTCCACATCGGCGGCGCGGCGACAAAGGTAATCGAGCAGGCCGTGCTGTCAGCCAAGCACTCCGGCCTGATCAAGTTTGTTGATTTGAACTACGTGGTAAACCGCGAGGGGCTGCTTGTCGTTATGAATCGAAATGCCTTCGTGGCCGTATACGACGAAACCGGCAGAGAGAGAGAGAAACACAATCTGGTCTATGGGGCACGTCTCATGGTGAAAGAGGAAGACAGGGTGGTGATAGGCCAAAAACTGGCCGAATGGGACCCGTACTCAACGCCGATTCTAACGGAAGTCGGAGGGCGTGTTGCCTGGGGTGACGTCGAAGAGGGCGTAACCGTCAAAGAACAAGTCGACGAGATAACGGGGCTTTCGCATAAGTTGATAATAGATTACCCGACAAACCTGAATCTGAGGCCAAGGATATCGATTAAGGACGAACACGGCAAGTCTACGCTTAAACTTCCGGGGACGGTAATCCCCGCACGTTATAACCTGCCGGCGGGCGCAAATATCCTCGTTGAGAGAAACGACTTAGTGGCCCCCGGCGACATACTGGCAAAGATACCGAGGGAAACGATAAAGACAAAGGACATAACCGGAGGCCTCCCGCGAGTGGCTGAGCTGTTTGAGGCCCGTAAACCAAAGGAGCCCACGCTTGTCTCGGAAATCGACGGCATAGTGGAGCTGGTCTCCTCACAAAAGGGCGTGAGAATGGTGAAGGTGCGCGGTGGTGATATAACGAAGGAATATACTATACCAAAGGGCAAGCATGTTACCGTCCACGACGGCGACTGGGTGAAGGCCGGTGAGGCCCTGATGGACGGGGCAGTCAATCCTCACGACATCCTGGACATATTGGGGCCTACGGAGTTGCAGCGTTATCTTGTCGATGAAGTCCAGAAGGTCTACAGGCTTCAGGGCGTTGCCATTAACGACAAACACATCGAGATAATCATACGCCAGATGATGAGAAAGGTAAACGTAGAAGACACCGGCAGCACCGACTTTATGATTGGCGAACATGTTGACCGTATGCACTTTGTAGAGGTGAACGAGGCGGCCATAAGAGAAGGCGGAAGGCCGGCCACGGCGAAGCCACTCCTGCTGGGTATCACGAAGGCCTCTTTGACCACCTATAGCTGGGTCTCGGCGGCATCGTTCCAGGAGACAACGCGCGTCCTTACGGATGCGGCCTTAAGCGGCGCAATTGACGACCTGCATGGCCTGAAGGAAAACGTCATCATGGGGAAGATTATCCCCTGCGGCACGGGTATGGACAAGTTTATCGATACGTTTGTGAAACGTGAGGCCGAAGAACCTGTCGAAGAAGAGATTGTCGAATAATATCGTAAAGACCAGCCAGGGGTGTGCTGCCCACCATGCGCACCCCTGGCCATACTAACCAATGAAGCTCCAACCGCATAACGGCCTGAGAACAAGAATACTGTTTTTGGTAGTCCTCGTGGTATTCATAACGTCCATGGGTACGGCTGGTTATATGGTTACCGAGGGATGGGATGCCTTTGATTCGCTTTACATGGTGGTTATAACTCTGGCCACTATAGGCTTTCAGGAAGTGCATCCTTTGTCTGTTGCGGGAAGGGCATTTACGATAATATTAGTCCTGGTTGGCGTTGGAGTTTTGGCATACACTGTAAATACAAGTATTAGTATAGTGCTTGAGGGAGAGTTACAGGCGGTACTTGGGAGGAGGAAGATGGAAAAAAAGATCAAGGCAATAAAAAGCCATTATATAGTGTGTGGTTATGGAAGAATGGGGCAGATAATCTGCCGTGAGCTTCAATCAAACAAAGTACCATATATAGTGATAGAAAAAGAGGAATCCGAGGCGAACACGGAAAGCGGAGAGATATTTCTCATAGGAGATGCCACACGGGACGAGGTACTGATTGAAGGCGGAATAGAGCGCGCAGTTGGGTTGATTTCCGTATTATCGACGGACGCCCAAAATCTATTCGTAGTGCTAAGCGCAAGGGGGCTGAATCCGACATTGAAAATAGTGGCAAGGGCCGGAGAGGAAAGCACCGAATCGAAGCTGATTCGTGCCGGGGCAGACCGTGTCGTCTCGCCATACCATATCGGGGGACTAAAGATAGCTCAAACAATTTTAAAACCTGCCGTAGTGGATTTCCATCGTTTTGCTACAAAAAGCGGCAATATCGAGCTGCAGATGGAGGAACTGGCGGTAACCGAGGACTCCGAATTCGCAAACCAGACGCTGAGCGACCTAGGCATAGGCCGCAAATTTGGCATAATCATCGTAGCCGTTAAACGCGCCGGCGGAGAGATGCGTTTTAATCCCACGCATAAGACCGTCATAAAGCCGGGCGATATACTTATTGCCCTCGGTGAGGTCGGCAAACTTCGTGAGCTTGAGAAAATGGCCAGGAAATAGCCGGCCCCCTTCACATAATATCGCTCCACTGTGTTATAATCCACTCTGAGCTCAAAACATTTAACATCATGAGGAGAAAACGATGAAAAAAACGCTTTTACTGTATATCCTGTTAGCGCTGATTGCGGGTGGGTGCGTCGGTGGGCAGTTTCAGGTCTCAGCCGAGGAGTGTGACCCCTGGGGCAATTGTATGGCGATGCCATCCGGTACTTACAGAAATGCCCCGCCGCTTGACCCTGAGGACCCGTTTATGAACGACTCCCCATATGACATGTATCCGATGGACCCGAATTATTAATAATATGGTGAATGCAGGGGTAAATCTCTGTGTAATTGGCAAAGCTGCCCTTGATGAGATATTCGGGCACGCGTCAGAGACATACCCTGATGAGTGCTGCGGCATAGTAACAGGCATCGGCGCTCTTGGCAGTGAGACGCGCCGTTTTCAGAACATGCAGAAAACTCTCCACAAGGAGGACCCGTTGCGTTACCCGTTCCCGGCGTCGATAGCCTACACGGTTGACCGGGCCGAGGCCGAGAGGGCCTTCGCCTCTATAAAAGAAAAAGGACAGGAGCTTGTCGCGTTTTATCATTCCCACCCCGACCATCCGGCGTATTTCTCCGAGGAAGACAAGGCCGCGCAAACCGTCTTTGGTGAACCGGAGTTCCCCGACATCGCGCAAATCGTCGTATCCATAAGAATGGGCATGATAAGCGCACTGCAGTGCTATAAGTGGAATCCCGAGACGAAAGACTTTGACGAGTGCCGCCTGAAAATCATCTGACTCACAAATAATAACGCAAAATCATGGCCGCAGCCGTGGAAACCATTATAACCGCCATGTAACACAGGATTAATGTGCCAAAGAGCGGCCTTTGGGTGTCTATGTGGAGTCTATTGTTATAAAACAGGATAAACAGAGCCGCAGAGGCTGGGATAAAATATCTTCCCGTCATGCCCATTATGATGGGTTTTGAGACGGTTGTCCATGTCAGATACTGGGACAGGGCTATGAGAAACGTTATTGACACAAATGCAGCGAACGCCGCGGCCTTGTCCTTGGCGCTTATTACAACATCGGCCCTGTTTTCTACTATGCCCGTGAATATCAGGAGTGCCCAATAGGTTATGTGTATAAATGGAGGCAGTTGCGTATCCAGCCAGCCAAGGTTTCCTATGAACTCGACAATCATGTCATACCAATACGCCGCAAGTGTGGTTTTCATCACAACGATGAAATCAACGGGATGGTGCGTTATAAAGTGCCATTGCCTCACGGGGGATACGGCTATGTCAAATCTTAAAGGTTCGTTTAAGCCGCCCATCAGGAAATACCATAGAAGTGCAACTACAGCGTTAACAGCAAAGATAGCGCACATGAGTGCCGCGTATCTCTTAAAATTGCCAAACTTACTTACAGGAATCATAAATAAAAGCAATAAAAGCGGCGCATAAACCTGTTTCGACAGGGAAAGCATCGCCGAAGTTAAAAACAAAACGGCAAGCTCCCCGTTTGATACCCTCTCTGCCTTGCCATATGCAATCTTAAAAACCACCGCTGAATAAACAAACGCTATGGAATTCGTAAAGGCATCCGCCGAAAGTGATGCGCCCATAAACAACGACTTCGGCGTCAGGGCCAACAACACAAACAGCCACTTATATATCGGCGTAGTACGTACCGCGATATACATTAATAACATCCATGCAATGAAATTCGTAATCCTTCCCAGGTACATAATAACAATCGGGGTACACTGAAACAGCCTTCCTGCAAATATACCCACCACCTGCGGGACGTACATGGCCGGGGCGTATCTGGCCGTATTGGGAAAGTAGTAAAATTGGACATCCTCCGGTGCAAGCGGGATACGCAGGGTTTTTTCGATTTCCTTTAGTTTTTGAGGGTATTGTGGATGTTGAAGGACATTTTTCGATACGGTTAAGACAGTATCACCGAGGCTTGAGGGAAGCTCCGCCCCTGAGATCCCCTCTGATTTTGATGAAATTATCCCTCCCATTGATATTTGGTAGGCACGAAACATATGATGAAACTCATCGGGGGCCTGAAATGGAGGCGTTACGAATATAAAAATCCACCCGAAGAGTAAACCAATTATTAATAAAACCCTCTGCGGCGAAAAAACATCTTTACGGGTTTCAGTATTCGCCTCGTACATTGTCACAAATAATAACGCACAATCATGGCAGCCGTCGTGGAAAGCATTATAACAGCCAGGTAGCTCAGGATTAATATGCCAAATAGCGGCCTTTTTGTGTCTATGTGGAGTTTATTGTTATAAAACAAGATAAACAGTGCCGTAGAGGCTGGGATAAAATACCTCCCCGTCAGGCCCTCTATTATATCGCTGTTAACCTCTGTCCATGTCAGGTACTGTGAGAGTGCTACGAGAAAGGCCGTACTGATTAATGCGGCTGCCGCTATGGCCTTGTCCTTTAGTTTTATCACGATACCGGTTTTGTTTTCAGTAAGGGCAATGAAAACAAGCAGCGCCCAGAACGTTATGTGAATATACACGGGAAGCTCCGTATCAAGCCAGCCTAATTTTCCTGTGAACTCTGTCAGTATGTCCATCCAATACTTAACAAGCGTGTTTTTCATCGTAACAATGTAGTCCAGCGGGTAGTGCATTATGTTTTGCAGCTGCCTCTGAGGCGATGTGTCAAGTTTTTTACCAAGCGGGATGAGCAGGTCTTTAGATAGTAAATACCACGAAACGGCCACGGCCGCGTTAAAGGCAAAAAATGAAACCATCGCGCCAATATATCTTTTTATCGTGCCAAACTTACACATCGGTACCATAAAAATAAACAGCAACATTGGCGCGTAAACCTGTTTCGACAGGGAAAGCATCGCCGATACCAGAAATATAAGCGCCAGCTCTCTGTTTGAGACCTTCTCTGCCCTGCCAAAGGCGATACTAAAAACCATGGCGGCAAAAACGAATGCGATGGAATTCGTAAAGGCATCCGCCGAGAGCGACGCCCCTAAAAACAGCGACATCGGCGTCAGGGCCAACAGCACAAACAGCCACTTATATATCGGCGTTATGCGTATCGCAATATAAATCAACAATATCCAGACAACTAAATTCGTAACCCTTCCTAAGTACATTATGGTAACAGGGGTTGAGTTAAACAGCCTTCCCGCTAATATGCCCAGTGCCTGCGGGGCGTACATGACCGGGGCATATCTTGCCGTGTTTGGAAAAAAGTAAAACACCGTCCTGTTCGGCTCAAGGGGGATACGTAGTACCTTTGCTATATCGCGCAGTTTCTGTTTGTTATTCGGGTGCTGGGAAAGGTTTGTCGATACGTTTAAGACCGTATTTCCGAGGCTCTCGGGAAGCTGCGCACCAGACTTGCCAAATGCCTTGGACGAAACTATCCCGCCCATTGATACGTGATAGGCACGAAACATATGGTGATACTCATCGGGGGCCTGAAATGGCGGCGTTACGAATACAAAAATATATCCAAATACTAAACTTATTATTAAAAACGCGCCTTCGGGTGATAGGAACTCTCTGCGGCCTTTCGTATTATTGTCGTTCATTATGCAATTTTATCATAATTTATATATTTTATGTACCGGCTTCAATCCCCGTGGGCGTGGCGGTGGACGTGGGAGATAATTCCTTTTGAGTCCTTATGGCGGTGGATGTGCTCGTGGATAAGATTTACCCGCAGGAGCATCTCCTCGTCTGCGAGGATATCGTCCGCACCCGCAACTCTCTCTACGGTATGGCTTTCGGTGAGCACACATGTCTCACCCTGCAATTCCTCTACAAGGGCAAGGTCGTGTGTGGAGACTACTATAGTCTTTCCGGAGTCGTTAAGGGCAAAGAGCAACTCCACTAAGAAGGCCTGCGTCCTGGGGTCAAGCCCGCTTGTAGGCTCATCCAGGAGTATTACCCCGGGGTTCATTGTGAGGATTGACCCGATGGCTGCCTTTTTTTTCTCTCCGCCGGAGAGCATATAGGAAGGCCTGTCGCGCAATGCCTCTATGTTGAGCATCCTCATTACCTCAATGGCCCGTACTGAGGCCTCCTCTTCGTCCATTCCCATCTGTAGGGGGCCAAACACCAGCTCGTCATATATTGTCGGGCAGAACAACTGCACGTCCGAATCCTGAAACACATACCCTACCGTTGTCCTGAATTGCCTCAAAAACTCCTTATCCCTGAATGATTTCTCCGTAAACGCAACGCCCTTAAACAATACATCGCCAGTTTGTGGAAATATCAACCCCGCAAGCACCTGCAACAGGGACGACTTGCCGCTTCCGTTTGCCCCGATTACCGTAAATCGCTGCCCCTGCATTATTGAAAGGCTTACGCCGTCCAGCGCGGTTATTTTATCGTAATACTTATATGCCGCCCCTTTAAGGGCAAGTACCGTTTCCATTGAACCCCGTTATTATACAATTAATATAAACATCCACAACGTCAATAATCCTGCCCCCGCGATAATGTCCACGGCTTTGACATGCTCCAGTTTGGCAAGTTTCACATCTCCCGTGAATCCCCGCCCGGACATGGCCTTGTATAGCTCATCACACCTGTGCTGTGTTTTGTTAAATATGCAGGCAATCCGTCCGGCTATCCAGCCCGCGGCGTCCGCATTGCCGATAAGGCGCGCCTTTTTCGCCGTATGCATATCTCTCATCATCTTTAGAAATATGAACGCGTACTTATATGACAAGGTTATTATCATTAAAAAGTACTCGGGAACTCTGAAGGCCTTTAACGCCTTCACCAACTCCGCAAACGGTGTCGTACATATTACAAGCAGCGTAATCGTGACAGAATTGGCTACCCTTGCCGTCAGCATCGATACCACCAGAATCCCCTCACGTGTTATCCCGATAGTTTGCGGTATGTGATATATCCAAAAATCATGCGCCCTTTGCAGTTCTAAGATTATGTATATCGGCTCCCCGGGCAGGAAAATGTTAAACGCGGCGGGAAGCCCGGCAAGTACCCCAAAAAAGAACCCGGCTATAAATACCTTCCAGTAAAACGCAAAAATCCCAACCCTCGACATAACGATAAGCGGCAAAAGAAACACGGCTATCAATATCTCCGAGGACACGTCTTTTTTCACACTGACAACAAAAATATAAAATACCAGAAATAATACCTTTGTCCTTGCGTTTAGCCTCTGAAACAGGCCGTCCTTTCGTGACAATTCCCATTGGAAAAATATCGTCTCGTAGAATCCCGCTATGTGCCTGATTCCCTTGTCTATGAATGAGCTGCTTGTGCCGGCTCTGGCCTTCGGCAGCAGTGGGTTGTTGCTCAACAAAAATGTTGGTATCTTATTTTCCACGCTTAACCGCAACCCTGGATATCAGATAAACTGCAAGGCCAACCAGGGCAGCCCCGATTAGTCCCGACAATATGTATGACAAAGGTTTACTGCCTGTGGAAAATTCGTAATCGCTTACCGTGGCATTCCACATGCCTGTGTAACGGCTGAGACCTTCGGGGAGGTAGCCGAGCATTGACTGAAGCGCTTCAGCGCTCCACTCTCCCCACGCACCACCGGCGCCTAGTTTCTCCGGCAGGATAATCCCAAGCGGCACAAGCAGCGCCATAACTGCAAGCCCTATCAGTAGCCTCTTCTGAAACACATCCATCTCAGGCCTCCTTAATCGCATAGATCAGTTTCGGGTCGTGCTTGTGAAAATACCGCAACAGCAGCATTGTTACCATGCCCTCTACGATGCTGAGTAAAAACAGGTGTTCTACTGCCATTGCCGGTACAGTAATCGACAGCGGGTATGGACAGTATAGAGGTGTGCCGTCCGGGGCCGCGGCTATTATGGGTTGAATCCCCAACTCAAGTGCCGTTGCCAGTGCCGATGCCAGGAGCCCTGTATAACCTGAGATGAAGGCCGCGGCGGACAACCTTGACACTTTTTGAGAGTGCCCCACAATGAGTTTAAATACCAGGTAGGAGACAAACGGCATAACAATAGCCATGTTAAAGCAATTCGCACCGATAGCCGTGACCCCGCCATCGCCAAAGACAAGCGCTTGTACTATTAATACCACAGAGATCGCAATAACGGCCGTCCATGGCCCAAGCAGTAGGGCAACGAAGGCAGCCCCCACGGCATGCCCCGTCGTACCACCAGGGATTGGAATATTAAACATCATCAAAAGAAAAGAAAACACCGAGGCCATCGCCAGGTAGGGAATCTCCTTGACTGAAAGAGTTTTTTTCAATTTCCTCATTGCGGCAGTCCAAAACGCCGCCGTTACTGCAAATATTGGTATATATGTCTGAGGGCCTAAGTAGCCGTCCGGTATGTGCATATATATCTCCGTGTTACAAATTATGCACCTTCTGCAGCCTCGTTAAAAACGAAAAGCCGCAAAGGCAATCATTTCAATCGGCATAGCAGGCGTTATCTGTCATACCGGGGCTGCCTTCGTGGCTTTATATAGCGGCCTTCGCGGCCTTTACCAGTACGCACTATAACATAGCGATGTAAGTGTTTGTCAATTGCCCACGCCGCCATTCAGGGCAAACACATTTGAAAAATTCTATACCCCTCCCCATTGTCAAGACAAAAAAGTAGTCCCTATAAGGTGGATTCAGGATCAAATGGTGGCTTTACAATAATTGTGATATATGCTACAATTCCATATCGGTATATCACCGGCACATAAAAACGTTTAACAACATGAGGAGGTCTGCGATGGAAAGGACAGGGGTCATAACGTTTCAGGGCGGAGGACTAACGCTTTCTGGCACGGAGGTGAAGGTTGGGGGCAAGGCACCGGACTTTACAGTATTAGACAACGGCTTGGGGCCGGTAGCGTTAAAGGATTTCTCAGGCAAGACAGTAGTAATCAGCGTAACACCGTCACTGGACACGCCGGTATGTGACATGCAGTTGAGAAAGTTCAACGAATCGGCAGCCTCACTGGGCACGGACATAGCGGTGTTAAATATCAGCATGGATTTACCGTTTGCCAATGCCAGATTCTGCGCCGCGGCGGGCATTGACAGGGTTAAGACCCTGTCGGACTACAAGGACGCCTCTTTCGGAATGGCCTATGGACTCCTGATAAAGGAACTTAGGCTCCTGACGCGCGCCATAGTAATAATAGACAAATCCGGCACTATAAAATATATGGAGATAGTACCGGAAGTAACAAACCACCCGAACTATGAAAAGGCGCTTGCCGCCATTAAGTAAATCGTAATTCCGCGACGGCGGCTTCGACTGTATCAGAGCAGCCCGATTTGCTTACTGTATCGCGAGGCCGTCTCACAGATTTGGGAAACTTTAATTTTAAAAGGAAACCCTTGAATATTATTTCTAAATCGTTCAATATACTATCTGCCATTCGTTTCAAGCGGGAATTTGCTACTTGCTTGACATAAGCCGTACCATGTGATTAAATATTGCTGTGAATAAAATATTGAAGGCTGTAATCTCCGCGTTTATCTTAACGGTATGCCTTATCTTTTTTCAAAGCGCCGGGGCCGCCCATACGTACACCGTTGGCTTTGTCCCTGAACCCTGTTATATCAGCACAGCACCCAATGGAGAGGTTGAGGGACTTATCGCCGACATCTGGAGAGAAATTGCAAAGCGGGCTTCCCTCAACTACACGCTTCGGGAATTCAAAGACGCCTCCGAACTTAAAGAAAAAGTAACCTCCGGCGAGGTGGACTTTTTCCTCAACGGTATCAACAGGTCATCTAAAAACGCGGACATCGCGGCCTTCTCACACGTCTATCATGTGTCGCATCTTTCGATTCTGCTGATAAAGGCGTGGAACCTCCGATTTATTGACAATTTTAAGGCTATCTCAATCGCATGGTCAGGCATTGTTATGCAGATATTTCTTGTGTTTATTATAGTTGTGTTTATCTACGCGCATATCCTGTGGTTATTAGAGAAAGAAACAAGTATGAGGAAAGGTTATAAGCATGGAATTGTTGACGCCATGTGGTGTGTCGTCGCGACTGAGACCACTATCGGCTTTGGGGATATTGTGCCAAAAAGCCTGTGGGCACGCTTATTTTCCGTCTTAGTATGGTTTACCGGCGTCATGCTCGTTACCCTTATTTCCGCCGAGATAATCTCCGAGTTTTCAACTAACAAAATAAATTGTACAATCAGAAAATTCTCCGAGTTAAAAAATAACACGATAGCCGTCCCCAATGTCCCCGGTATTATCGACACCATCAAAGGCGTCGGAGCTAAACCTATGGTTGTTTCCAATTATAAAGACGTCTACGACATTTTAAAGACAGGGAAGGCCGACGCCGCCGTGCTTTATTACCTTCAAGCCGTAGCGCTTGCTAACCAGGCATTTAAAAACGGCCTCGATCCCGACATCATTAAAAACACAATGTATGAACTCCAGTGGCAGCTCGGTATATCCAGGAGTGGATTTGACAAAAGGCTTTTTGATGAGATTAACCTTATTATTTTCGATATGCGCGGCGATGGCACATTCGGCGCTATTAACGACAAGTGGCTGTCCTTAGAGCTGCGCTAATATTTTTCTCCATCGAGTGGGCGTTTTTAGCCTGCCTTGCCTGTCCCGTTAACGGTGAGTCTGAGGTGTACAATGTAGGTGTGCCCATTGGCCCGGGTATCTGTGAAATACAACCGGACGGAGAATATCGCGGCTTTGCCGTTGATGTATGGAAGGAGATTGCCATACGGTCAGCAATTAAATATAAATTAGAGGCATGCGCCACTATGTCCGCATGCAGGACGAAGTTCTATTCCGGCAGCCTTGATATAGTGTTACTGGGGATGTATCACTCCAGGGACTCCTCGAAACATATCGTCTTCAGCAGGCCATATTTTATCTCCGGCCTCAGGATTCTGGCTGTAGATATGCAGCACTACCGTTTATTTACGGACATTGAGGCCATGTCCGCGCTGTTCTCGCCAATTGTGATGCAGTCGGCGCTGGTATTTATGTTGTTTGTCTTTATCTTCGGCAATATCCTGTGGTTTATGGAGAGGAGAGATGTTGCCTCAATTTCCCACCGCTACGGACAGGGTATCTTTGATGCCATGTGGTGTGTCCTTTCGATTAAGACAACTATTGGATTTGGCGATGTGGTTCCTAAGAATTCCCATGCCCGCATATTGTCTGTGCTGATATGGCTTATCGGGCTTCTTCTGCTTAATTTAATTACGGCGGAGGTCATTTCCGAGTTCGCGGCAAACAAGGTCAAAAGCACTATTGTCGGCCTTGAGGACCTCAAGGGTAAAAAAATTGCCGCAGTCGACGACAATCTTACCCTTGCCGAACTCAAAAAAATTGGCGCCGAGATTGTTGTCAAACCAACGCTGCCGCTGGCCTACGAGGAGATGAAAAACAAGAAGGCAGACGCCGTAGCTCTATACTTCGGCGTAGACGCTGCCTATGCTAAAATGGCAGCGGATGATGGCCTGTCAGTAAAGATTATACCGGGCAGACATGACAACATCTTCATAACAATTGCTATGAATAAAAAATTACTCTTAAACGACCCCGCACTCCTCGATAAAATTAATTGCGCGATTGACGATATGTATGACAACTCATATATATCATTTCTTGAGTCGAAATGGCTTGATTCCCCTGGCAATTAGCGATTACATCTCTATACGGGTGACAACCCCTCTGAGTTTATCTGAAGGCAGCTTATAAAACTGCACGAACGACGGGGTGAGGCGTTTTATGATGGAAAATATCTTCCAGAAAAAGTTGTTCGTTACAATATCCTCCACGCCGTAAAATATTGTCTTTTCGTCTATACCGTTTGCCTTTAAGATCTCCTCTATGTCAACCATCTCCATGTAGCCCATTTTTATGGTAAAGGCGCGAAGCCCTGGGGCTACCGGCTTATCCACGCAACCCATGATGCCATATGGCTCGTCCATCAGGTTTATGGATACTATGACGTTGTCCTCATAGATGATGCCGGCCTTCAACATGGTACCCTCTACATATGGCGGGATGATGGTTATATCTCTGGCAAAAAACAGCACCGTACCAGAGATCTTACATTTTTCATCATAAGCGGGTTCGTACCTTCTCAGAAACTCCTTAAGCGGCTTGGGTTTGAGCTGTTTATAGAGCCTCTTCTGCCCGGATACATATATCATTATTATCGAAAATGGTATAAGCGCAATAATTATCGACCAATATCCGCCATGAGGTATCTTAAACGTGTTAGACAGGAGATAGATTATGTCGACAAAGGCAACAAAGAAAGAAATCAGCGATAGCGCGTATTTCTTTTTCAGATAGAATATCCACGTCATAAATATGCCGGTTAAGGTCATAGTCCCCGTAACGGCCAATCCATATGCAGCTGCCAGCTTGCTTGATTCCTTGAATATGACCATGATAAACACCACCGCTACGAGTAAAAACCAGTTCACAAAACCTATATAAATCTGTGACCTAAGCTCAGAGGACGTGTAGTCCACCTTAAACATTGGCATAACACGCGTGGTAATGCCCTGATATACTATGGAAAACATCCCGCTGATCATGGCCTGGGAGGCAATGACGGTTGCGGAGATGCTGAGTACTAAAAACGGTACATAGAGCATCTCTGACTGGCTGAATATCATCTCAAAGAGGACATTTTTCGCATCAGGATGTCTCAAAAGATATGACCCCTGCCCGAGGTAATTTATCAGGAGGGCAAAGAACACGAAATACCACGCGCGCAGGATTGGTTTTCTGCCGAGGTGTCCCATGTCGGCATAGAGCGCCTCCCCTCCGGTTGCGCATAGTGTTACTTCGGCGAGAATAAAAAAGCCGCCCACCCCCTTTTCCAATAAAAACTCTATGCCATGGTACGGATTCAACGCATTTAACACGGAAGGCATCTCTACCAGTGATATTGTCCCTGACACTGTCAGCGTCAAAAACCACAGTACCATCAACGGCCCGAATGCCCTGGCTACCTTTTCCGTGCCTTTTCTCTGATATATGAACAGCAGGATTGCTATCGCCGCCGCTATTGCTATAAGGGTCTCTGTCTTTATGCCCTCAAAATCTGGGATAAGGCGCATACCCTCAACCGCGCTCAATATACTGATAGCCGGTGTTATTACGCCGTCCCCTATGAGCAGCGATATGCCTATAATCGACAACAGGCTGACAAAGGCCGCCTTTTTCTTCGATTTCAACATATGAGTCAGGATTTCTTTTAAGACAACCGTCCCGCCCTCACCCTTTTTGCTAAGGCTCATGGCAAGCCAGGCATACTCCAGCATCACCAGCACTACAAGCGTCCACACAATCAGCGACAGCACCCCTATGACATTGTCCTGCGTTGGCTTTGTCAGAAGCACTATTACTGTAAGCGTGTATATAGGTGAGGTCCCTATGTCACCAAAGACTAGCCCTAAAGCCTTTATTATGCCCGATACAGGCGAACCTTCTTTTTCGGTAGATTTCATTTATTCAGGTGTTAGTAGTATACTAAATGTTGTTATTATACGCATTTTCATAATTACTATAAAATTATATGGAATCCACTAATTGCAACATCTGTGCATCTGGCGATACCATGCCCATAGTATGCCAAAACGGCTATGATATTGTCCAGTGCGTTCGTTGCGGGCTTGTCTACGTAAATCCGCGCCCGGCCCGGGACGCCTTGCTAAAACTCTACAACGGGTACCATCGAAGGGGTGGCAGGGATGCCCGTTCATGGGCAGTCCTTATGAGGCTGGTATATAATGAGTGTGCCGGGGTCCTCATGAAGACGTTTCCTCACGGCGCGGATGTCCTCGATGTGGGCTGCGGCTATGGCCATTTTGTCTCCATGCTGAAGGGCCTTGGCCTTCGGGCCTCAGGCATAGACCCATCACCGGGTGCCGTAAGTGCCGCCAGACAAAACGGCCTTGACGTACATCTATCAACGGTAGAAGACCTCTCGTACGAGGAAAACTCCTTCGACGCCATAACCATGTTCTACGTACTTGAACACCTGCGTGACCCGCTTTCTGCCCTAAGGCGTGTGTTTCATGTCCTGAAACCAAACGGCCTGCTGATTTTAAGAGTACCCCATACGACGCCAATCGTGAGGGCCTTATCGGCCTTCAACATAAAAAACAATCTCTATGACGCGCCGTTTCATCTTTATGACTTCTCACCGGAGACGCTGAGGCAGATATTAAACCTTGCGGGCTTTACTTTTGTTACGATAACGCCGGGTGCGCCAACAGTCCCGCATATCTTTGCCGAGAGGGCCGTATCGTTGGGTGCGTCGGGCCTGGCGTGGCTGCTCTATAAGACAAGCGGCCGGCTGCTTGGCGGTGTGAGTAAAAGCGCCATTGCCGTTAAACCCACTGAGGGGCGCTGATGGACAGGTTTCTTAAGTACATTGCCTTATTTACATATAAATACCGCGTCCTTATTCTGGCAGCCTCGGCGCTCAGTGCCGTGGTTTCCATATACGCCATATCTAAAATAGAGTTAAAAACCGACCTGATGGACGTGTTTCCTTCAGACAACCCGTCGATGCGCCTGTTTGCCGATACGCTTAATGATTTTGGCACGATGAAGGCCCTCACCGTTGTCTTTCAGGTGGAAAAGGGCAAGGACATAGAGGACTATTTTCCTGTAATAGAAGGCATAGGAAGTGCCCTCAGCGCCTCAGCCATGATTGATTACGCGGACTATAATATATTTAAAAATAAGTGGGATTTTATAATCAAACACTTCCCCCTCTATCTGGATAAAAATGGCATTGAGCAGCTGAAAGGCCGCCTGAGCCGCGAGGGGATAGCGGCACAAATCGAAAGGAACTATAAAACCCTCCAGTCCCCCCTTGCCTCCATCCCCGAAGTGAAGATGATAGAGGAGGACCCGCTTGACCTCAGGACAATAATCAGGGCGGCAATCCTTACGGACAACGCGGACAAGATGGATGTCTCAGCCGGGTTTTACCTGTCAAAAGACCACACGCTTGCCCTGATGTTTGTTAGCCCGCGGGGGTCGAGCAGGGATATGGGATTTGTGAAATCCCTCAAGAGCGAGGTCGACTCAATTGTGTCAAAGCATGCCGTGAGCGGTCTGAAAATCGGCTTTACCGGGTCGTATGCCCTGGCGTGGGAGACGCGCCAGTCCATGGACTGGGATATTCTCACAAGTACGGTGTCATCGGCCTTGCTCGTCTTCCTTATATTTCGATTCGTATATGGGGCGCGCCTTTTGGGGATAGCCGTTAATTTTATCGGCCTTGCCATAGCCCTTCTTTGGACATTTGCCGCCGCGTATTTTCTTTACGGCTCTCTGAACATAATCACCAGTGTGGTCACTGCGATGCTCATAGGGATGGGGATAGACTATACGGTGCATTTTTATGACAGATACGCCTGCGAATACGCGCGCACCACCGACCCATGTTCTGCTCTCGTTATAACCGTTTCAAATACGGGCAAGGGTATCATTACGGGGGCACTTACTACGGCGGCGGCATTTTTTAGTGTTATTGTTACTAGTTTTAACGGGCTTCACGAGATGGGTGTAGTGGCGGGGATAAGGATTTTGGCCACATTTGTGTCGACGGGTTTTGTCGTGGGGGGGCTC
>PEAC01000069.1 GCA_002753305.1 Nitrospirae bacterium MYbin6 | reverse complement strand
CATGATAAATGAATATTTCAAGACGGAGGTACGAAGCCGCGTGACGGGCATAGTTGTGGCCTTTGCCTTTTTGGGTGTGGCGATAGGGAATGCCTTAGGCGGGTACATCCTCAACCATTATAGCTGGCGGTGGTTATTTTTTGTAAATATACCCATTGCCGCGGCGGCGCTTGTTCACACGCTTTTTATATTTAAGGCGCACCATGAGGCGCCGAAAGAGACGGGGTTTGATTTTCTTGGCGGGCTTTTGACGCTGCTTTCGATGGGGTCTTTTATTTATGCCCTGACGATGGGCAAATCCATTGGCTGGACATCGGCGACGGTTATCTCACTGCTCGCGTTTTCCGTTGTAGCAGGCTTTTTATTTATCCTGACGGAGCTTAAGGTAAAACATCCACTGCTGCGCTTAAGTCTGTTTAAGAATCTGAACTTTACATATCCCGCCATATCGAACATGCTCTATACGGCCATTCTGAGCGGGATATTCTATATTATCCCGATTTATCTAAGTGAAAGAAAGATAGACATCCAGACGGCTGGGTTTTTGATAATGGTGCCGTCGATTCTGATGGGGGTATTTCAGCCGATAGCTGGGAGGCTGCTGACGGTGTTAAGCCACAAGGTGATGTTTCTGATTGGCACGGGGCTGATGTTTGGGGCCTTTGTAATGTTTTACTTTCTCAGGCCAGACAGCGGGATGCCCTATATACTGGCAGCCCTGGTGGTGTTCAGCGTATCAAACGGCCTATATGCCACGCCGACGGTAAACATAATCATGATAAACGCCCCCAAGGGTCAGGAGGGGATATTCTCCAGTGTAATCATGCTGACGGCAAGGGCGGGGTCGGTATTCGGGGTAAGCCTGTTTACGACGATCTTCACAAATTCGCTGCCGGCAGGGGAAACACTGCGCTCAGGTGTGTCTGCAGAAGCGTTGGCGCTGGCCTTCAGGTCATGTTACATAGTGGGATTAGTCATAGCGGCCATAGTTATCGCGCTTGCCTTTTTGACGAAAAAGCCGCAAAGTGTGAGGCATTGACCGTAAATGGCCTGATTGAGCAGCCTCAATAAATCTGTTCCCTTTATGAGATAATTGGGATGTGTCCCCTAGGGGAATTTTATTGTCCCCTTTCGCTCATTTCTCCGTAATAGGCACATTAAGTTGATTGAGTAGTGTAAGTATTTATGTATTCCCAAGGCTCGATACAATACCATACAAGCTTGGTATCATTATACTTATTAGATTTGTTTTATTGGAAAGATGTAGTTGCGGAATTAATACTGGCTGGAAGCTTGAGCATAAAGCGTGTACTTTACCTGTATCTGTTGATACGATTGGTCCACCACTGTTACCGTAATTTAACGCCTTGTCCAAGACGTAGACTTTAGGGCCATTATCTGTCATGACCATGCTTGTCTGCTCGATATTTGATGATATGATTGCAGACGTTACTCTTGGAAAGAGAATATCTTGACCAATCAGCATTTGGCCTATATTTTGAGATTTAGACTCTGAAAGCGGGTAGCCAAAAGAGTAAACAGGCTCGCCTTCCTTAAGATGACGTGTAGACACAGTGATAAATGGAAATTCGTTTTTACCCTTAAGGCAGACATTGTTAGCGTTTTCAGCAAAGTCGACTTTTAGCAATGCGAAATCTAAATTATGTATGACATGACCGAACGAAACCCCTCTGTTAATCACTTGGGATGGAACTGAAATTGACCTGCTTTCCTTTCTCAACCATGTTTGATTCAGATCATTCCTGACCTGATCATTATTCATTATCACATGAGCTGCGGTCACGAACCAACCATTTGGTGAAACAAAAAATCCCGTGCCAGCTGGGGTTGGCATTCCATTATTTAATGCATCGGGTAATAGAATGGCAAAAGTGGCAGACTGTATTGTTCGAAGGGTTTGGCGTATCATAGTGACCTCCTAAGGAGTTCAAATTTATAGTATACTATAACATAAAATATAAGGATTAACAGATAATAATGTCAAAAGCTAAATAGCGGCAGCGACCATTGGTCAAACTAGGGACAGGGGGGTCATAAAAATGTGGTCAGGGATGGAATCATGGACACATCATAAATTTAATGGGACAAGAGTTTCAATTAAGTGCGACGTGATGTCGCTAAAGTTGCTGTAAAGCCTTAATAGATAAGGACTTTACCCATTTTCCATAACTGGCAGCCTATTCCGGCAAGCAGATGTGGTAACACTGCTGTTTGAAGCCCGGATGACAATGTAACCCGTCAACTCCAAACTGCAAGGAGAGGTGGAATAACTGATAGCATCAAACTGCAGTGCGCTAAGCTGTGATGATATGCTTAACACATGTGTCCAATAATATGGTCGCTGTCCCTATTTATGCGGTCCATGCGCCAAATCAATAATTGGGATGTGTCCCTAAATTGCCCTCTAAATTGCCCTCTCTAGTTTCCGTCCCGTCCCTAGTTTCCGTCCCAATACTGCCCTATATGGAAGGCGTATATATTGGCACAGAGGGGAGGCCGCAAAAAAAGGTGGTGGTTTTCATATCACTGGAAAAAACCACAGGAAGGCGGCCAGAGTTTCACCGATGCCAAAGAGGAGAAAAAATTCGGATACGTACAACCAATACCCGGCACGGACTATTTCATTGGAAGCGGCACATATGAAAAATAGTTGCAATGGAAAAGCATATACCGCACCCACTTCCCATCCACCCACGCAACGCCAACAAGCGGCCAGTTAGACTAAAATAAAGGGAATAATTCAGGGACAAACTGTCTGAATACTCCAAACAGCTTACCGGGCATCAGAAATTATACCTATTGACGATTAATAAATAACAATGGTAGTATTAGCTATGGAAGATAGGGACAAGTTAAGAGATATCGTCTTAGAGGGCGTTGCGCCAGGTTATACCGTCTGTGTCAAAGGCAAAAGGGGGACTTTATGAAACATCTCATTGTGTACGCACATCCAAATCCGAAGAGTTTTAACCACGCCATTATGGAGACACTTGCCACGGAGTTAAAGGCCGCCGGGCAGGAAGTTAGAATTCGCGATTTGTATGAGATTAAGTTCGACCCCGTGCTAAAACCATCCGATTTTGAGTTAATCCAGGCCGGTACGGTTGCCGCCGATGTTAAAACCGAGCAGGAACACATCACATGGGCCGATGTCGTCAGTTTCATCCACCCGATCTGGTGGACCGGGCTTCCGGCTATTCTAAAGGGCTACATCGACAGGGTATTTACCTTCGGCTTTGCCTATAAAATTGGTGAGAACTGCATATCGGGGCTTCTAAACAGCAAGAAAGCCATGGTAATCAATACAACCGGCGCCCCTGAGGAGATGTACAGCCAAAGTGGTATGTTTAAGAGTATGCTTCAAACCTCGGACGACGGCATCTACAGGTTTTGTGCCATGGAAGTGCTTAAACACATGTTCTTTACATCTGTTCCATACATCACCGATATCCAACGCACCGATATGCTTGACGAAGTAAAGGCCCTCGCCAGAAATATCTGTAAAGGATAACGCGCACCCCTTTACATTTTCTCTGCGTCTTTAAAGCTGGGCAGCTTGGCGTCCTTGTCGGAGACCAGAGGGTTTTTCACGTTCCAGGCTATATTTATGTCGGGGTCGTTCCAGATTATCCCCCTGTCGTCTTTTGGCGAATACTCATCCGTACACTTATACATTACCTCGACTGTTTCACTAAGGACAACAAAGCCGTGGGCAAAGCCGGGCGGAATATAAAGCATCTTATGGTTTTCACCGGTCAGCACCGCGCTCACCCAGCGGCCAAATGTCTTTGATTCAGCGCGAATGTCTACGGCCACGTCATAGATCTCACCCCTCTGGCATGAGACCAACTTCCCCTGCGCCTTTGGGTACATCTGATAATGCAGCCCCCTTAATACATCCTTTGAGGACTTCGAGAAATTATCCTGCACGAAGCGCTCTTTTATTCCAAACGCAGCAAAATCAGAATACTTATATAGCTCCTTAAAAAAACCCCTGTCATCAGGGAACACCCGCGGCGTTACCAGCACCACATCCGGGATGTCTAATCTGTCAAACTGAAATGGCATCTTCTTCTCTCTCCTTAAGGTTATAATTGCCCTTATTATACAATATCTACATTTATATGTAAAAAGATGCGGGGAATTATTATAATACCCTTAGATGATTGCCGATAGCACCCTAAGAAGCCTTGATTTTCACAAGATTCTGGATATGGCGCTTTCCTATGCCGTAACCGGTGGCGGAAAGGATCTCATCGCCAATACCGTCCCCGGTAGTGACATCAATGAGATTCGCCGTGAAATCGACCACATATCCGAGTGGAGAAACCTCTTTGCCGAACACAAAGGCCCCGCCATAGAGCCGTTTATCGACATGCGCCCGCTGTTTGCCAACCTCCGCCCGGAAAACTCCATTCTTGAGCCACTCGAGTTACGAGAGTTCATTGGTCTTTTTGAGTCGGCATCGACACTTAAACGCCTATCAGGAGAGAAAAACTGCCATCACATCGTCAAGGCCGTCTCTGAGATAACCGGCCACGCCTCTATTAAACGTGTAATCGCTAAATCTATCGACCCCGACGGCCGTATCACCGATGATGCCTCACCGGAGCTGTCCGCTATCCGAAAGAAACTCGCCTCACACGAACAACGGGTTAAGCACATCCTTGAGAAACTCCTGAGAAGGCATGACCTTGAGCCTCACATACAGGATAACTTCATCACTACAAGAAATGGCCGATGGGTCATCCCCGTAAGGAGGGACTCACGCGGGCAAATCCCCGGCGTCATTCACGATATCTCCAAAACCGGCGAGACACTCTTTACCGAGCCCTATGAGACTCAAGTTGTTGGAAACGAGATAGAATCTCTGCGCTCGGACGAGAAGATTGAGGAGTTCAAGATCCTTAAAAAACTCTCCGGCATGATACGAGACAACCTGCCTGAAATAGAAAAGGACTACCACATCGTAGTAAGGCTTGACGCTGTAATGGCCAGGGCAGAGTTTGCCGACGCGCTTAAAATGTCTGCCCCGCTGATTAACGAAACGCGACATATCCAGATAATAAAAGGGCGGCACCCATTATTGTTAAAGACACTGAAAAGGCAAAACAAGGCAGATGAAATAGTGCCGCTTGACTTCACACTGGGTGGAGTCCACAACTCTATTGTCATCACCGGCTCTAACGCCGGGGGTAAGACCGTAGTGCTTAAGACCATCGGGGTGCTACACCTGATGGCTCTGTCGGGGATGCACATCCCGGCGCTATCAGGCACGAGTGTTGCCTTTGTGAAGCAGATGTTCGTCGATATCGGGGATGAGCAATCGATAGAGGAAAACCTATCGACATTTTCCGCCCGCATAAGCCATATTGCCCAAATCCTTTCCCTGAGCTGCAACGAGACACTGGTACTGCTTGATGAGCTTGGCTCAGGCACCGACCCCGATGAGGGCGGTGCGCTGGGGTGCGCGGTCTTAAAGCGCCTCACATACATTGGTGCCCTCTCTGTTGTTACCACACACCTGAGGCTGTTAAAGATATTCGCGGCAACCGAAAAACACATCACCGTCGGGGCAATGCTTATGGAAATCACCGGCAGCACCGATACCACGACACATAAGATATTCAGGCCGACATATAGGCTCTCCCCCGGGGAGTTGGGCCGTTCCCATGCCTTTGAGATAGCGGCACACTTCGGCCTCCGCGACGATATAATTGAGAACGCGCTGGGCTTTATGTCCGGGGCAGAGATACAGTTGGAGTCCCTTATGTCCGACTTGCGCAAGAGAATTCAACACTACGAAAGAGAAACCCTTCAGATGCAAACACTCCAGGACGAGATTACCGTTGTCAAAGAAGAACTTAAAAACGAACTCGACACCATCCAAAGGCAAAAGACAACGGCACTCCTAAAGGCCAACGAAGATGCGCAAAGGCAGTTAGCTGCCCTCAGGGCGGAGGCCAAAGAGATTCTCGACGCGCTGAAGAAAGCAGACACCAAAAAGGCCAAAGAGACGGTCATCAACATAGACAAGAAACTTGCCGCGCTTGCACGGGAGAAACGCGCGCTGCAATGCGCCGACACACAGGAGGCAGAACACTTTGACGTGGGCGTGGCCGTACATATAAAGAGCCTGGACACAGACGGCACAGTCGTCTCAATAAATACAAAAAAAGGCCGCGCCGTAGTGCTTGCCAAAGGGCGTGAAATTGAGGTGTCAACCACAGAGCTTCAATGCGTAGAAGAGCAGCCGCCCCCTGCCCCCAACAGGCAGACATCCGACGGCGACTTAAAAGGCCAGTCATCCTACATCCCATATGAGATAAATCTCGTAGGGCAGCGCGTCGACCCGGCCATCTCAACCCTTGAGCGATACCTCAACGACGCGGCAATTGCCGAACACAAAGACGTGAGGATAATCCACGGCATAGGTACTGGCACACTGGCAAGGGCCATAAGGGAACATTTAGAGGGCCACCCACTAATACGCAGTTACAAAAAAGGCGACAAAGACACTGGCGGTGAGGCAGTAACAATCGTTTCTTTAAACACGTAACAGCAAAATTATGTGCTATCAAGCTGCTGAAAACCCGTGGGCCGGATGACTGCCGATTCTTCCTGAAGACAACCCTCCGGCACGGTAATCCAAACTATAGCCACCAGCCCCCCAGCGCTTACCTCAGTGTCAATGCAGAATTATTATCTAACCATGGGTCCGCGCTAGTCCTTTACGGATCTTACCTCCATGTCAAAGGCGTCAAATTCCTGCACCTGGCCTACCTTCCATACCCCTTCATTTATGGTAACTTCTTTATGTTCTTCGTGTCTCAGTTTTACGGACTTGCCGGTCTTGACGTAGAGGACTCCGTTGCTTTCGTATAGTTCGACGCCATCGTCTTCGATTACGTGGGCGTGGCCGGTTGTCTCGCCTTCGGCTAACGTATAGCCTCTTTTGCCTTTAGCTACTTGTTTCGCGCCTCTTGGAATTCTAACCGCCTTAGTCAAAAACACATCTCCTTGAACTATTAACATAAGCCTGCCTCCTTAAGGTTGATTGATTTGTCAGGTTAATTGGGAAGGTTTCCACTCTATGCCTCCGATGCGCCATGACAGGGCTTCTTTACATGTACATATATTGGGCGGCACACCCTCTCAATGTGATATGTCCCGGTTGAGGGGTTTACCATTTTCAGATATACTCCAAACGTGCTTATCTCGGCCAAGTTAAGCGACAGCAATTCGTAATCTTCCCATTTATCCAATACCCTTGTGTTAAATGATTTCATTACCCTTTCTATCCCTATCTTTCGTACTATCTCCTTTCTTACCTCAGCGTTTCTTTCTTTTAATATCATCTTCGGGTCTAATTTATGATGCGGGGTCATGACAATATTGCCTGGCACCATTACGTTGTTCAGGCAATATATCGAAAACCCGTCCCGCCACCTTGCTGTCGGGCCGTCGTCCGAGTGGAATTGGCCCAGCGCGTTTCTCTTAACATATTCGGGGCCTTCGCACACGATGGCATTTTTGTGAAAAAACTTGCCAAGTAATGCGCCTCCCTGCAAATAGTCTTTGTATAAACCGATTCTCTCATCATCACACAATCCCGCTGCCATTGCGTAGGCATACACATAAAACCAACAGCCGTCGTCCCAGAGACCATTCCCTTTAAGGAGTCCACTTATTTGCTGTATTTGCTGCCTGTCGCTGCTGAATGTCCGCAGTATCAGGTTCTTGTAGGGATTTGTTGCACTCTCGAAGGATGTGTCATCGCTGGTGTGATACCAGAGGGATCTCCGCAGCCGGACATTCCGATCAAAATAGTCCTTCATTGTTGCGGTTACAAGTTTGTCCGCTTTGGTATTTGTTAAATACATTATCTTTGAGAGGTATTCGCCGGGGCTGCCTGTGAAGGTTATTTTGGGCCGGCCAAGTTTATGTGTATCGTAAATCCAGTGGATAGCCTCTGACACCTGTGTCTTGTCAAATGTATCTGAGCCGTTTATGAAGCACTCAATCCACTTTGCCTTTGTGTCGTCAAGCAACTCTATCTTGCTTGTACCGTATAGTTCAGTTATGTCGCGTGCTTCCATTTGAACCCTTCCTTCTGATGACAGTTTTTGTATAGGGTGACAAATTATGGCACTCTATATTAAACATATTGCCTTTAGTGTCTGCCGCGTATGTGTAAGCCAAAGGGCCGTGTTTCCTTTGGCAGCCGCTTATGTGCAGGGAGTTCATACTGTATTATGCGTCAATAATCATGCCAGGGTGTGGCAGGCTTGCAGAACAGCTAATTGGTATATTAGGATGATCGTTAACAGGCAGTTACGCACGGCGCGTAGCTATAAATCACAGTGTCTTCCCTCTGTGCCAATATACATGAGACACTTCCCATATGTTAAATTAGAGTAGAAGGGCGGAAGGAGAAAAGAGAATGATTATAGTAGATAATGAGAAAATGGCACATGGCAAAGCGGGGATCCATATAGATACCACTTGCTTCCCTCCTCTTCTTTGGATTGACACAGTTTGTTGTACAGTCTCTGTCTATAACGTATTACACGGCAGCCCCCTTTGTCAAGCAGAATCAATGAATGAATCATGCCAACGCACAGGTATTGGACACTGAAGCAGTGTCGATTTATGTGCACCTGCACTACGGCTGTATGGCAACAAAACCCTCCTGCCCCAGTTGAATCAGCCTGCCTACTGCCCCTCCGTTTACCTTGACGCCAGGGATCAGGTCAGAGTTTACCCAGCCATGTGCCCCCATTGAGACCATGCACTCCTCTAGCTCTACTCCCGCGGCTATCAGGTCTGTTATTATCTTCCTGTATGGATTGCCGGTCGTTACCTTTCTGAACTTGTTGTAGGTCTCGTCTTTAAGTGTCATGTAGGAAGCATTGGAATGAAATATGGCCACTATCTTGCCTGTTGCTTTATGATCTTTCATTCGCTCAACTAACAGCCGCATATAATTGATTCCTACCGGTATGTCTCCGTCAAAGGCAAGATGGTCCATGTTAAATACAACTTTTACATCCTTCAGCACAAGCGGGATATCCACTTTTATCCCTTCCGCGCCATAGGCGCTCCCTGCCACCGAGAGAAATACCACAAACACTACCATGTACAGTCTCATCATTATTATGTGAACCTCCTATATTTGATTATCCCTTATGGCTCCAATAAGTCATTGTCTGTCCAGGCCTTTATCCCACCTCTGAGGCTTACGGCATGTATGTTGAGCTGTCTTAGCTTAAAGGCCGCAACCGCACTCCTCCTTCCGCTGCGGCAGTAGACGACATACTCCTTGTCCTTGTCAAACTCCACAGTCCTTTTCATTATATCAAATAACGGCACGTTTATACTGCCCTTTATGTGGGATTCCTCATGTTCCTCCACAAACCTCACATCTACAAACTGATACCCGTTATTATACATGGCCCTGGCTACCTCCGGGACTATCTCCTCAAGAAGCGGCTTTTGCAGTATTTCCCTGAACTTCGCCACATCCATCGCAAACACCGTGCCGTCCTCAACCATTCGCACCGTACAGGGACTCTTGGCAGCCATTATAATGGCCTCTTCCCCGATTTCATCCCCAGAGATTAGTTCATCGGTCTTCTCCAGTTCGCCACTTTCCGGGTTTAACCTCAACACCTCGGCCTTCCCCGAGGCTATCATATAGAAGGCCTTTATGTCCTTTCCGTCAGAGATGATCTCTTCCCCGGCTTTTACCTCTTCCTCTTTAATGCTCTTTATGGCATCCTCTATGTACTCAATCGGCAGACGCCTGAATGCCGTGCTGGCACTCATTGCCTTCACTAAGTCAAAATCATACCTGCCACTAGTCTTTACATCTTTTACAGCATCCTCAAATGCTAACAGATATGAATAGGCATCTATGTCGAGGTGGCAGATGTAAGAGTCCTCCAGGGCTGTTATCGCAATCAATTGCGGATACTCCGGAAGCAATAACGGCTTGTCTGAGGTATCCTCAGGGGCCAGTACCCTTATTTTTTCGCCTCTTATGCTGGCTGCCTCAACCCTTCCCATAACAACTAATAACAGGTCGCCGGCAAACCCGCCTATCCGCACAGACTCTCCTTCTCTCAATTCAAAGGCCCTGAATATCTGTAGGGACTCTGTCAGAGCGATTTCACTTATGGAATGAAACATCGAATGGCCCTGTTTCAGCACCTTTATAAATTCTTTTATTATCATCGTATCCGACTCCTTAAATTTAAAATAAACTATAGGTCTAAGGTTTTGACAGATGTTTTTTAAAGACAAAATCCGGACGCTCCTTTGAGTTGATATAAGCCGCGACGTCAACGGCATTCTTTTCACTGAGGTTAGCTGCCATATAGGGCATGGATGCCATAATGAACGCGGCCGCCGTTTCCAATTTATACATGCCGGCACCCTTATTGTATGAGTTATTGCCCCAAACAGGAGGACAGCCACCAGGCGAGGCACCAGGTAATTGTATGTCTTTGACGCCCTGTCCATTTTCGCCGTGGCAGGAGGCACACTGCGCCTCGTAGACCTTCCTGCCGTTTTCCAGATTTGCGTTTTCAGGGTCGACCTTAAAGTGTTTCATGGCATTTGGCCCCAAGGTTGTTACGGGATTCATTTTAATTGCCGTCCCCTCAGATAGCCACGTAATATATGTGGTAATGGCCTTAATCATAGCGCTGTCCACAGGAGGCAGTGTCCCGTTTAGGCTTCGCATAAAACAATACGCGATGCGCTCAGATAGTGTGTCCACAGAGTTCTCTCTCGGAGAATATGCCGGATACGCGGCAGCAACACCTATATACGGCAAGGTTTGCAGGTCTGTGCCATTTTTCAGGTGGCAGCTTGAGCAGTTCAATGTGTTGCCGACATATGTTTTCGATAGTTCATGCCTGGCCGTATTGAGGGAGATCTCTCTGCCAAGGGCTATTATTTCACCAAGTTTCCCAGGGGGAAGGGGGTTCTTGTCTTCGCAAAATACCGAAGCTGCCGGTATAATTATTAATAATATAATTAGCAGGAGTTTTTTCATTTAGCCTTTCGAAGAATTTCTCTGATATCCAGGGCGTCATCGGCATTTATGGTTATTTCAGCCCCTTCAACCGCCTCTTTAACGTGTTTAGTGTTAGTTGTACCAATAATGGCTGTAGTTATACCGGGCTGTGTTATTGTCCACGCCGTTACGAATGACGCGAAAGAGACGCCGTATTTCCCTGCTATTTCCTTTATGTCCAGGACCTTTTGATTCTTTTCCGGGGTCATGGCATCTAAAATCCAGTTTATTGCCGCCTGATTGGATTGCCTTAACGCCTCGGACGTCCTGTCTGTAAGTACGCCCCTGTGAAGCGGTGAGTATGCCTGTACTCCTATGCGGTTTTCGATGCAGTAGGGTAGGTCGGCGTCCTCCAGGTGGAGGTCCAGCATACTGTAGGGCGATTGCAGGGCGGATACCTTGCCGTAGCGGGCAGCCTCCTGCATCTGGGCAGCGGTGAAGTTCGACAGGCCATAGTATTTTATCTTCCCCTGTGCCCTGATTGTCTCAAGGGTCTCGATTGTCTGCCCTATCGGGGTGTTTTCATCCGGCCAGTGGACGAGGTAGAGGTCGATAACGTCCGTATCAAGGCGCTTGCGGGAGGCATCTATTTCATCAAGAATCGATTTTTTTGAGGCGTCTTTATATATACCGGCAAGGGATTGGTCCCGCCAGCAGAGGCCGCATTTTGTTGATATTACCACCTTGTCCCTGAATTTCTTTATGGCCTTGCCCAGTGTCCTCTCAGACAGGCCAAAGCCATAGACCGGCGCCGTGTCAAAGAAGTTTATCCCAAGCTCAAATGCCTCGCTAATCAGGGTAGTCGCGCCGTCCTCCGGCATATCATTATAAAAAGGCCCGCCTCCGATTTCCCACGCCCCAAACGCTACGGGCGTAACGTAGAGCTGCGTATCTCCAAATTGCCTTGTTTTCAATGCTGACACCTCCTTGCGTAGAGCAGTATTATATTATAATATTCTTCCAAAGATTCTCAAGTTTTCAGATTGAAAAAATGGCAGGAGCGCAGAGGCATGGCGCTGCATTAGCGCGGGGTGTATGGCTGCAAAATAAATCTTTTAAAAATAAATATACAGGTGTTATAATATAGCGTGAACTTACTCTCTAATGTGAAGGTAAAGCTTGGGGCACTTCTTACATCTTTCTCCAAGACCCTTGATTATGTGGACAGGACGCTGTCAAACCACCACCTGAGGGTTGCCATCATTGCCGACGATATTGCCAGGGCATACGGGCTTTCGCTTCAGGCACGGCGGGATACCTTTATTGCCGCTGCCCTTCACGATATTGGCGTGTTTTCACTTACAGAGAAACTTCAGGTAGCTGAGTACGATTTTAAAAATCCTTTCGAACACGCCGAGAAGGGTTACTGGCTCATGAAGGATTTTGCCGTACTGAAC
Organism: Nitrospirae bacterium MYbin6; assembly: GCA_002753305.1. Classification (GTDB taxonomy): domain Bacteria; phylum Nitrospirota; class Thermodesulfovibrionia; order Thermodesulfovibrionales; family Magnetobacteriaceae; genus Magnetominusculus. The sequence goes on along the minus strand of PEAC01000069.1, from coordinate 7,184 downwards.
AATATTGCGCCGATAGTTCGCCACCACCACATCAGGTGGGACGATGGAAGGGGGCGTTACTCTGGCTCAGAGGAGGTTCATCAGGGCGCTCATATTATCCACCTTGCCGATAGAATTGAAATCTTATTAAATAAAAACAATGAGGTGTTAAGGCAAAAAGACCCGATTCTCAGGGCCATAAAGAGCCGCTCGAATACCCTGTTTGATCCTATTTTGATTGAGACCTTTACGGACCTTTCAGAGAAGGAGTACTTTTGGTTTGACGCCGCATATGAAGAGATTGACGAGTTGATATTCAACAGGGAAGTCCTGCCGGAAAAAGAACTCAACATTGATGAGCTTGAGGAGATAGCCAGGCTCTTCAGCCATATAATCGACTTCAGGAGCATGTTTACGGCGGTACACTCGGCCGGGGTCAGCGCGGTTGCCTGTGCATTGTCTAAACTTGTCGGATTCTCTTCATTAGAGTGCAGGCTTATGGCGATAGCCGGGTATCTGCACGACATTGGAAAGCTGACCGTGCCGACGGAGATATTGGAAAAGCCGGCCAGGCTTGAGGCTGAAGAGATGAATCTAATGAAGAGCCATGTGTATTACTCGTACAGGATTCTTGATTCGGTAAAGGGATTGGAGACGATAAACATGTGGGCATCATTCCACCACGAAAGGATGGACGGCAAGGGCTATCCATTTCATTTCATGGGTGAGAGCTTACCCATCGGCTCAAGGATTATGGCCGTTGCGGATGTGCTTACCGCAATCTCTGAGGACAGGCCCTATAGAAAAGGAATGGACGAAGATACGGCATTGTTTTTAATCGAAGACCTCGGCAGCAAAAATGCCCTCGACAGGGAAATCATAAAAATCGCAAAGGCTAATTTCAACTATTTAAACGAGGTCAGGCATGACGTTCAGAATCGGGCAAAAGAGGAATACCTGAATCTGAAAACAGGCGCCTGTCTGTTAGACGGCTGCCTGCAAGACGTTTGATGATTCCATGTCTCAGGTAAAACTTGGTAATCAGACACTTGGCCTTGAGCGCCCCCTTATAGCAGTCCCCCTTACCGATGTGGACGTGGATTATTTAAATAATCTGCGTGGAGCGGATATCGCGGAGCTGAGAATCGATATGTTTTCAAGTCTGCTTGTCTCCTACGTGAGTGAGATTTTTATTACATTTAAAAAGAAATTCCCCGGCATACCCGTTATTGCTACATGCAGGTCGAAAGAGGAGGGTGGGGCGGCAGAGATTGCCGACGAAGACAGGCCCGAACTCTTTGCCCATATCATAGACCTCACCGACGCGGTCGATATAGAGATTGAATCGAAAATATCGAAAGAAATCGCTGACTTGGCTATTAAACACGGCAAGACACTGATAGCCTCGTACCACGATTTCTCTAAAACTCCCACCACACCGGAGCTTGCAGATGTGTATCGGCGAGGGAAAAAACACCTCAGCGCCCATATAGTTAAAATAGCGGCCACACCAAACAATACAGACGACATAAAGAGGCTTGCGGCCTTTACGTTGGGCCATGAGTCCGTTGTCACAATCTCAATGGGCGAGAAGGGGATGGCCTCAAGAATATTTCTGCCGTTTTTGGGTTCTCTGTTTACGTTTGCCTCTCTGATGACGGTATCCGCCCCTGGGCAGCTATCAATTGACGAGCTCAGGAAGTACTATAGCGCGTTTTAGAGTCGCCGTTTATATATATTACTCTTCTTTGGTGAATTCCTTTAGCGTAGGCAGGTCTGAGAGGTTCTTCAGGCCGAAGTATTTTAAGAATTCCTTAGTAGTGGCGAAGATGAGGGGTTTGCCGGGGGCGTCTTTTCTGCCAGCGATTTTTATCAGGTTTCTCTCTAGCAATACCTTCAGGGTCCAGTCTGAGCTTACGCTTCTGATCTCCTCAATTTCCACCTTGGTGATAGGTTGTTTATAGGCGACAAGGGCAAGGGTCTCAAGGGCGGCTATGGAGAGTTTTCCAGAAGTCTTTGATTTTTTTAGGTATTTTATCCACTCGGCGTATGTGGGGTTGGTAACCATCTGATAGCCGTCGGCAAGTTCGACAACCATGACGCCGCCATTTGTATCTCTGTAGCGTGAGATGAGCGCGCTTACGGCCTCAACGGCCTCGGCGTCCGAAAACCCCGTAAGGCGCTTTATGTCGGCGATAGAAAGAGAATCTCCGGCTACGAAAAGCAGGGCCTCAACGAGCGATATTTGTTCCGATTTATCCATGTGCCAATTTTCAGAGACGACTACTACTATAGACGATAATCTATCAAAAAGACCTCAGTTTTATCAATGCTACACGATAGTGTATAATAATAATGTGAAAGGTAAGGATTTGGTGAAGCAACTGGAAAAAACAGGATGGGAGCTTCAGAGGATAACCGGCAGCCACCATATTCTTAGAAAAGGAGACGAATTGGTTTCAGTGCCCGTACATGGCAGTAAAGATATAAAACCTGGAACTTTAAATAAACTTTTAAAACAAGGAGGGTTAAAATGAACAGGCTGAGATACCCTGCAATTATAGAATATGTTGCGGAGGACGAGAATTTTACTGTAGAATTTCCGGATTTGAAGGGTTGTATAACGTATGGAGATACGTTAGAGGCTGCAAAGGCTTATGCAAAAGACGCAATGTCCGCTTTTTTGGCAGCCATGTTTGATAGGGGATTTAAGATTCCCGATCCATCGGATATTAAAGGAGAAAGTGTGTATCTGATTGAGCCGGAACCATACGCGGCCGTCCCAATACTCCTCAGAAGATTAAGGCATGAATTCGGTTACAGCCAGATTGATGTATCAAAGAAACTGGGGATCTCATATCAGGTTTATCAAAAATTAGAAAATCCAAATAAATGCAATCCCACAGTTAAAACCCTTGAGAAAATTGCCAATATTTACAACAAACATCTGTACTTAGAAATTGCATGATTCAGAAAACCGCCATTGGTTATCCGGTTTATGGCTTTTCCATTTTTTCTATCTGCTCTTTCAGCCTCCTGTTTTCTTTTTGGAGGTTGTGCCATTTCAGGGCCTTGTCTATGGTATAGAGTATTTGTTCCTTTCTGAAGGGTTTTGTTATGAAATCGAAGCCGCCCTTGTTCATTGCCTCGGCTGCCGTTTCAAATGTGCCGTAGGCTGTGATTATTATCACAGGGATGTCCTGGTCTATCTTCTTTATCGAATCAATAAGGGCAAGTCCGTTTATGCCGGGCATCTTAAAGTCCGATATGATGAGATCAAACGTCTCATTTTTTACCAGTTCTATTGCCTCCAACGGGTTATTCGTCGTCGTTACCCCATATGGAGTCTTGTCCCTGATTATCATGCCAAGGAGCTTTAACATGTCGATTTCGTCGTCTACTATCAGTATTTTCTCTGCCATACGGTTCTCCTTATCAGGTGGTCATTGTTGTTAGGGTTTGTTTCGCCTCTGGTACATGTATGCCCGGCAGCGTAATTATGAATGTCGTACCGTGCTCTTGGGATTCGTCTATTGTCTTTGTCTCAAAGTATATCTTGCCTCCATATTTCGTAATTATCCCATAACTCACCGACATGCCAAGCCCTGTGCCTTCGCCTACCTTTTTTGTCGTAAAGAGGGGGTCGAATATCTTTGTCCGGTGTTCTTTTTTTATTCCGTGCCCTGTGTCGGAAAACCTTATCTCAACGGTCTTACCATTGTCTGCCACCTGTGTGGATACGGTCAGCACACCACCGCCTTTCATTGCGTGCTCGGCGTTGTTTATTATATTTAGAAATACCTGCTGCAGCTCCCCTGCCTCCGCCTTTATCAGGGGCAGAGAGGGCGAGAGCCCTGTTTTATCAATCGTTATTTGCTTTAGGGATAGATTATTAGTAATGAAGGTGAACAGCTCCTCGATGGTCTCGTTAATCCGTACCTCCTCATGTTTTCTTTCCGTGCAACGGGCAAAGCTCAGGAGGTTTTCTACTACGCGCTTGGCGTTGTTGCCCTGTTTTTCTATGATTTTTACCAGTTCATATATCTCGCTATCTTTGGGTATCTTTTCCGAGAGTATATCAGAGAATCCCAGGATAATCGCAATAGGGTTATTTATTTCGTGGGCTACACCTGCTACCAATGTGCCCATTGCCACGAGCTTTTCCGTGTTGCACATCTGTTCTTCCATCTCGATACTCTCGGTTATGTCGCGCGCTATGCCGAGGATGGCGTAAATTTCCCCTTTTTCATCCAGAAGCCTGCTGAAGTTCACACTAAGCCAGCGCTCCGTGCTGCCGGCTAATATCGGTATAGTCAACTGCTTGCCCATTGCCCCTTCGTTTACCTCTCTGACCGCTTTGTATATCAGCTCTGCCCGTTTAGGCCCGAAGATCGCCGATATGTCTTTTCCTAATATGTCCTTTGGCAGTATGTGCAGGAAGTGATAGCCGAAGATGTTCATCGACAGCAGCCGGTTCTGACTGTCTACGGAGAAGATAATATCGTGGGCGTTTTCCACTAATGACCTGTACTGGCGAATTGAGCGCCTGAGTTCTGCCGTTTTGGCCTCTACCTCTTTTTGCAGCGTTGCCGACCAGTTCAGCATTATTCTTATTATTACTATGCCGCCCGTAAATAGCACTATTATAAATACCCCTTCCAGGATAAACTGCCGGATTTGTATGGCATGGATATTATCTTCGACCTCATTGGCAGGGGCAACGACCGCCACTGACCATAGGCGCTGTGTTTTTGCCGTATTATCTGCTTCTATATCCATTATGAAATTTACTGGTGTAAAGGCTATCAGTTTCTCTGTTTTCTTGTACTGCCCCCTGTGCCAGCCGGTAATATAGTTATCGGTTCCCTCCTCACCTGTCAGCATTTTGGCCTTCTGTATTGCGTTTATCTTCTCATAAGATATCTGCGGGTTTCTTCTGTGCCTTATCTTAAATGAGTCATTGCCGACGAATTCCTTATCCGGATGATACAAAAATATACCTCTTTCGTCTATCACCCACGAATAACCAGTCTTGCCCGATATGATGTCTTTCGTTATCCCTTCTATAAGGGCGGTTATGTCTATATCGAACATCAGTACCCCTGCAAAATCATTTGCCGGTATGGGATGTGTCTCATCTATGGAGACCTGCCAGACGGGCCTGATGATTTGCATGGTCAACTTATTCATTCCATCGTAGTCTGCCGCTATGGCGTCGGTAAGCAGGAATGTGTCTTTGTTTTGTTCAGCCCACTTCAGGTAGTCTAGTTCAGTCTGTGACGGGTTAGCTTTTCTATGGCCCATGCTGCCCATTATGTGGGTTTCCTTGTTGGTGTTTTCTACGTATTTGATGCTATAAACCCCCTTGTCTCTTACGTTTACGTACACTATGCCCATTTGCTGTACCATGTATACAGGCTTTGAGTACTGAATGCTTGTCGAATAGCTTAAGAGCTGCAATTCCCTCTTCAGGGACTCGACGGTGTTTTGTATCTGTGCCGAGGCATTTTTGGCTAATATGAGCTGTTGCCGGTTGAAGTCCGCTATAACTGTCTCTCTGACCTTTACAGCCGACATCCAGCCCAAAATCAGCACCATGATCATCAGGGCGAGGGTAAATAAAATCAGCGCGGTAGTTATGTGCTTTATGTTGGTGATGGCGCCTTTCTTAAAGAAAAGCGCCGTTATACCACCAATATAATCCCTCATACCTCTTTCTTAACTTTAGCCTTTTTCATCGAAAACCCCATTCCCTCAAACAGGTAATATATAGCAAATCCCCACCACATCGTATAGACTACATAGAATATCAGCAGCCCTGTCATAATGCCAACCTTGTCGGATACCTTCTGGGATTCGATCCCGTAAAAGTTATACGCGGGTTCGACGGCCTTTTTCATAACTGCGCCTACATCTTTGGCCTCCTGAATCTTGCCATCCTTCTTTAACGCCTTGTCCATTTTGACCAGGGCCTGCCACCAGTAGGTCAGCACCTCTTTGCCGTCATATCCGTAGTCGGCCTTTAGTTTGTCCGCGTTGTTTTTAAACATGTCGTCAGAGTCTTTCAGGATTGCGTCAAGGGTCTTGCCAAGGTCTCCGGAAACTTTCAGCGTGCCGGCGTCCTGCTGGGCTTCGTTTCCGGCCTTTTTAAACTGCTCAGCCGCCTTTTGCGCGTCTTCGGGTTTATCGAGTGTTACTGTGACAGAGAATTGTTTGCCCATATTTTTCTCGTTGCCCTTCATTATCTTAGGTATGAAATACGAAGACCCTTTAGAGAGCTTGTTAAACATATCGTCGGAATACACGAGGCCGTTTTTACCATCTCCGAATATCGGCGAAAAAATCAATACCAATACTACGAAAAATGAGATGAAATATAAGACGCCCTTGTAAAATACCTTTTTGTTTTCGATTGCCATGTGTTTAAACCCCCTCTTTTAGTTTCTTCATGTTTCCAAAGAATTTGCTGAATATCCATACGGCAAAAAATCCCACCACGAGCCAGAAGATTATATTGCCGGTAACCTCTATCCCAGTGCTTAACCCCTTGGGAATGTTTATGACCTCTAGTTCGGTCAGCTTTTTTGGCAGTGTTGAGACCCTGTTTATAAAGCCAGCGAGGATGGATATCGCGTAAAAGCCCCTGATATGAATCCCCTTGACGACCTTAGTGGTCATGGCCCCGACCTGTATACCTATCAGTGAGCCAAGCAGCATTCCCATTGCCAGCGTATAAAACACGTATCCGTATATCGCATACTGGGTGATTGCCGCAAACCCCGCCGTAAATATTATCTGTAAGATGTCCGTTCCAACTGTTGTCATCGACGAGACGCCGAAGATATAAACAAACATTGGAAATGTGATAAACCCACCGCCTACACCCATTATTGCGGCCATTATGCCTACGATAACACCGCCTGCCGCAACTATGACGCCGGAGATCTTCCTTCCCCCGGGTACATAGTCCTCGTCAAAAGGAATCATGGGCGGTATGTTCAACGACTGAACTTTCAGAGTAATGGCCGGCATCTCGGCTGGTGCCCCGCCGTGGGCGTCGCCCGTGTCGGCGCCTTTTCTTGATTTAAGAAAATCAGTCAAGGCATAAGTCCCCAGAAACCCCAACAGCGCCGCATAGATTAAACTTATAAATGCCTCACTCAACAGCGGGTCATAGTCGTAGAGGCCCTTGTTTATCAGTCCCC
>PEAC01000068.1 GCA_002753305.1 Nitrospirae bacterium MYbin6 | reverse complement strand
CTTGAGGGGCTGCAAACCATAGGGGACGAAGACATCTACGAATGGTACTTATACATATTACAGCGATTTTACGGGCAGCGCTCCTCACAACGCGATATTTTTATGGCAACAAGAATTGCGCCATTTATTAATAAAAAAATGCTTGAGGCAATTGAAGAGAAAATCAGAAAGAACACCGTCCTGATTCAACTGCTTGGCGATAATTTCAATGAAATAAGGGCCGGAAACTTGTGGCATCCGCGGCAACTCCTGTTTCAGTTGAACTCCCCCGTATTTATAGTCGACCCAAAAACTGACAGCGCCATGCCCTGCCACGACCCCGACAGCGAGGAGTTTAACCCGTGGGAGTTTGATTTCATAGCCGGGGCGCAGGACATAATATTCCATGACCAACTGGGTACGCTGGTTCCACATAAGGATAAGGCCAGGTATATTCGTGCAAGGGTAGTGGACCCTGACCCGTCCCGTGCCGGCTCCAACATAGACCTCGGATTTCTCGACAACACGGGGAGTGTGTATGATACATTTGACAGGCGAATTGGCGCACTTGCGAAAGTAGCAAAGATACTGTTAAGGCTGAACTTCCACCCCACGGTGCGGGTAGAGATTCTGCCGCGCATGGCGGAGGATTTCAGGCAACACGGTATTACACAGAGATTAGGCCTGAGGCAGTTGTCCCAGGCCGTGGGAAATCCGTCTCCTGTCTATAATGCCATGGCTGTGTAAACTCTAAAACAGGACTGCTAAGCCCCGTTGACTTAGAAAAGACAAATGGGGTAATTTAAATATGTGTCCACTTTTTCGGGGGAACATCAATATTAAATATATCATACCGGAGGAAGAACAATGGCCCTTTCTGCAAACGAACTGGAGCGCTACAAAAGACAAATGATGATGGAAGGCTGGGGGCAGGAGACCCAGGAGAAGTTAAAAAACTCGACCGCCTTTATAGCGGGCGCAGGAGGGCTTGGCTCCCCCGTGTCGATATACCTCTCTGTAGCCGGCATAGGACACATAATTATCTGCGATTTCGACTCGCCGGACTACTCAAACTTAAACAGGCAAATCCTTCACGACCCGTCGCGCATCGGTATTAACAAGGCCTTATCGGCAAAGGTTACCTTAAGCGGCCTCAATCCCGATATAAAGATAACCGCCCACACGGAAAAAATCACGGCTGAAAACGTTGACCAACTCGTCGCGGACTCGGACATAATCCTCGACTGCATGGATAATTTCCCGACGCGCTATGTACTGAACGACTCGGCAATCAGAAAGGGGATTCCGATGGTGTATGGAAGCATCTGGGGGATGGACGGCAGGATGTCGTTTATCAAGGTGCCTGAGACGCCGTGCCTGAGGTGTTTATTTCAGGAGGCGCCGCCCTCGGAGGTATTTCCAGTCCTGGGCACAACCCCGGGCGTAATCGGCACACTCCAGGCGCTTGAGGCACTTAAATATCTCTCCGGCGCGGGGACGAATCTCAAGGGAAAGCTGCTCGTATGGGAAGGGGCGCGCGTGGAATTCAGAAAGTTCAAGACCTATAAGGACCCGCTCTGCCCCTCGTGCGGCGGGAAATAGATGGACACTGAAGGGGCCGCGGCCTCAATAAGCGCCTCAATAAGCGTAATCATACCGACACTAAATGCCGCGGTTACGCTTGAGGCCATAGTGGGGGCCCTCACCGCTCAGGCCTCACCCGTTAAGGAGATAATAGTAATAGACTCGGCCTCTGTGGACGGCACGGCTGCATTGGCCGGGACACTGGGCTGTAAAGTATTAACCATCGCCAGAGAGGAATTTAACCACGGCCTGACGCGTAATGTTGCGGCTCAGGCGGCAACTGGGGATGTTCTGATATTTATGACACAGGACGCATTGCCGGCAAATGACAGGCTGACGGCCGAGTTGCTCGTTCCACTAAAAGACCCGCGGACGGCTGCCTCATACGCCAGGCAAATCGCCGCAGAGGATGCAGCGCCGATTGAGCGCTTCTCGCGCGAATTCAACTATCCCAACGTGCCGATAGTAAAGAGCCTCGACATACTGGATGAACGCGGGATAAAGACATTTTTCTTCTCCAATGTGTGTTCGGCTATAAAGAGGGATATTTTTATTGAGTTAGGCGGATTTCAGCCGGCGATAATGAACGAGGACATGCTGTTTTCCTCGCGGCTGATTCTATCGGGCTACAAGGTGGCATATTGGCCGGAGGCGGCGGTGGTACATTCGCATAATTATTCGTTTATATAGCAGTTTAAGAGAAACTTTGACATAGGGGTATCACTAAAGGAAAACAATCTCCTGAAATATGCCAGTCCAAGTGGTGAGGGGCTGAAATACGTAAAAGAAGGCGCTGCAAGATTAGCTAAAGAAGGGAGATACTACCGGCTTATGAAATTTTTTGTGGATACATGTTTCAGATATGCGGGGTACTCGATGGGGATAAGATACAACATACTGCCAAAGGGGCTGAAGCGGCGGATGAGCATCCATCCATTTTATTTTGAGTAAATTTGGCCTTGACAATATATAGTTGAAAAGTGTTAAATCAAAAGAGTAAACAGCGGGTAAGCAGCGCGGCACAAAGGCGCGTAGCTCAGTGGTTAGAGCGCTACCTTGACACGGTAGAGGTCGGGGGTTCGATCCCCCCCGTGCCTATCAGATAATAAGCGGGTTTACAGGGCATTGGCAGGTTAATCATAGGCTTGATTGTATAGTTTTTGTATAGTTCGCATTTCCGCTGATAGCATTGTCCAGGATGTCCACCGCCTTTACCTTATGAGCAGGTGCAAGGTGGGAATACCTCAGTGTCATCCCATACCGGAGGTTGTCAAGGAGGCGTAGTGCAGGGTATAATAAAAACATGAATAGTCAAGAAATTCTTATCAGGCTGAGGGAAAACGAGACTGTTTTACGGGCGCGTGGCATTAAGCATGTGGCCCTGTTTGGCTCAGTTGCGCGCGGAGACAATCACGCAGACAGCGACATCGATATTTTGCTTGAATTCGACCCTGAAAGCCATATAACCATTTTTGACTATGTTGACCTTAAAGAGTATATCGCCGGTTTATTTCATGGCCGTGTTGATGTTGTCAGCCGCGATGGTCTTAAACCATATGTACGCACTACTGTAACAACGGAAGCACGCTATGCCTTTTAATTCCATACGTGCGGCTCTCATGGACATCCGTTACCATATTGACCTTGCCATTGATTTCACCAAAGGATTAGATTGTGAGTCTTTCAGTAAAGACCTGCGAACAATATACGCCGTTACTCGTTGTCTTGAAATCATATCTGAAGCATCGCGCCGGTTGCCTGATTCTATCAAAGAAAAACACCCGTCTATTGCATGGCGACAAATGGCCGGAGCTGGTAACGTATATCGCCATGATTATGAAGATGTGTCCTCTCGTCATGTTTGGGATACAGTAAGTATTGCATTACCGCCCTTAAGCGTCGCCATTGACCATGAGCTCCATTCAATACCGTAACTTGTAAAGTGGTGGGAGACCGGATTTCAAATCAGTGCTGATGGAATCGCCATCTATCGGACTGTATAGTTTTTGTATAGCAGGCAGACAGAAAAGGATGGAGAGATTCGGGGAATGCTTTGTAAGCCTTACCCTATAAACCCTTGAAAAAAAAGAAACAGAAGGAAATAAACGGGAAAGGTCTAAATCCTGAGCTTGTCGAAGGATGCTCCGCGTATATCGCAGATCAACATAAATCGGGAATCCTTCGACAGGCTCAGGATGATTCGATTAATAGGATGAATTTACTCGTTTGACTACAACTTGATATCAAGTACGGCATGACAATATTTTTCACAACTGGCTCAACTGATAAATTTTACTTGACATTTATTCTTAGCGCATGATTTAATAAGTGCAAAGGTGTGATGCCACGCCTGAGATAGAAAAATGTGGTTTGAGGAGGATGCTTTGAGTTGCTTAACTCTGTGTAAAACCCTTGAAAAAAGCCAGGTTGGCACGGGTTTCGCACTCACTCACTCACTCACTAATACATTATAAAGAAAAGTTTTTAGAATATCTCAAGGAAGCTCCGGTGTTTCTGAAAATACCGGGGCGTTTTTATTTGTATGTAATTGGGCGTTTTTTAATTATATTAAGAATCTCCTTGATGAGTTCATGGGCAAGGCTAAGTTCATCTGTTTGCAGCGTTCTTAGAAATACCATCAATTTGGAAAGTTCTCTTTCGTGCTTCTTGCTTATTGGCGGCTGGCCTTCAAAGTCAAAAAACACAGTTAACGAGGTGTTAAGAGAAACAGCTATATTTTCAATAGTCTTTAATGAGGGAACGGAGACGCCCCTTTCCAGACGGGATACAGTCTCTACGCTGACATCGATTCGCTCGGCAAGCTGCGCCTGCGTAAGTTTTTGGGATAAACGTATTTCACTGATCTTGGCCCCAAGTCGCTTTTCAATTGTTGACATGTTTAGTCTCCATGAATATAAGTATAGGCGGATTACATCTTGTTATAAAGGAAGTAATATGTCGTAATGATATGCCGTAATGCTAACAAGTAGGCATATTAGGTTGACTTAAGTGCTTGAGGCTTGGTATATTATGTCTCATAGTAAGCAAATAAAAGTTAAGGGAGGAATTTATCATGTTAGGAAGCAAGAGTATTATGAGGTTCTTGTTGTGTATAGTAATGCTGATTTCTGTTGCCACGCCAGTTTTGGCCAGTCTTACCGATGGATTAGTAGCTTACTATCCATTTAACGGTAATGCCAATGACGAAAGCGGCAATGGAAACAATGGAACGGTTGCTGGAGCCACTCTAACAACGGACAGGTTTGGAAATGCTAATAGAGCTTATAGTTTTGATGGTATGAGTAGTTATATTAGTGTTCCAAATATTCCCAATTTGCCAGGTTCAACTCATACATTTGCTTTTTATGTAAAAGTATTAGGTAGTCACAGTCAGGCTGCTGGTGTTATGGGTAATATTATGTTCAGACAATATTGGTGTCTAAATGGTGGTTCTGGTGGATGGAGCGTGCGATGTGCAGATTCTTCTTGCCAATATAATTATGAGATATCCTATGGTCAGTATGGTTCTTATTCCATGACATTTAATTCAATTAGTAACAACTGGGCGCATGTAGCCATAGTGAGGTCAGGCTCAAATGTTTCTTTGTATTTAAATGGTACTCTTGTATCAAATATCGTGGTATCTGGACAGGTATGGGATAGTGACTCAAGACCATTCTTAATTGGTCATGAAGACTGGTTTTGTGGCAATGATGGTTACTTTAAAGGTTCCCTAAGTGACATTCGCGTTTATAACCGTGCTCTTTCTGCAGCTGAAATACAACAGATTTATTCTGGAGGCACTACAACGTCTTATACCCTTACAGTAACGAAATCAGGCACAGGCTCCGGCACTGTAACCCCCTCAAGCGGCACCCTCTCATGGAGCGGCAACACTGGCACGGCCTCATACACATCCGGCACATCGGTAGTGCTGACGGCAACGGCTAACGATAATTCTACTTTTACATCGTGGTCAGGGTGTGATTCGACAAGCTCAAACCAATGTACCGTAGCTATGACATCGGCTAAAGGTGTAACCGCTACGTTTACGTCATCGTCGTCAAGCTCGTACACCCTCACGGTTACGAAATCCGGTACAGGCTCGGGCACAGTAACACCCTCAAGCGGCACCCTCGCATGGAGTGACAGCACCGGCACGGCATCGTACACATCCGGCACATCGGTAGTGCTAACGGCAACGGCGGATTCCGGCTCATCTTTTACGTCCTGGTCGGGGTGTGACTCAAGCGGCGGGAATTATTGCACTGTTTCCATGACGGGGACTAAGACTGTAACCTCAATATTTACCGGGACATGTGCCTCAACTTATACGCTTTCGTCATCAAGCGCGAGTTATACGTATGCTGGTGGCAGTGGAAGTGTAGGTGTTACGTCGTCAAATCCGCTATGTTCGTGGTCGGCGTCAAGCGGTGTCAGTTGGATTACGATAACGTCGCCCTCATCGTTTACAGGAAGTAACACGGTAACTTACAGCGTCTCGGCAAACACCACATCTGCTTCACGCACGGGGACTATATATTTAGCCGGACAAACGTTTACGGTATATCAGGACGCCCAGGGCAGTAACACGCTTACCGTTATGAAAGCAGGCTCAGGTTCGGGGACTGTAACGCCAAGTACGGGTTCTCTTACATGGAGCGGCAACACTGGTACTGCCTCATATGCCACCGGAACGAGCGTTCAACTAACGGCAGCGGCTTCTTCGGGTTCGTTCGCGGGTTGGACGGGGTGCGATTCTACAAACGGAAGCACTTGTACCGTGGCAATGTCTTCCACAAAACTTGTAACTGCCACGTTTAGCTCAGGCGATACACGTACCCTGACTGTTGTAAGATCTGGAAACGGCTTAGGCACTGTTACGGCCAACACAGGCTCAATCACATGGAACGGCACTGTCGGCACAGCAAGCTATAGCAACGGCGCACAGGTAACCCTGACGGCAGCAGCCAGTCCCAATTCAAAATTTACGGCATGGTCAGGGTGTGACTCACTCTATAACACCCTCTGCGGCCTTACAATGTCAACGGACAAGTCGGTAACCGTCACATTCACAGGCGGCAGTAAGAGAAAGATCAAGTTTGACTACAACAACGACAACAACACCGACATTCTATGGAGAAACAAGGCCTACGGATATAACGCCGTATGGCTGATGAATGGCACGACAAAAAACACTACGAAATTCATTGATACCGTTAACGACCCCATGTGGACGATTGTCGGCGCTGGGCACTTCAACCAGGACGATCAAAACGGTATCCTATGGCGTAATCAGATGAGCGGAGACACTGCTATCTGGCTATACAACGGCTCGGTATTAAGCAGCGGCTCACAACTAGGTACGCTCTCAGACATAGAATGGCAGATAGTATCGGCCGGAGACACGGACGCCAACAACAACACGGAAGTGATCTGGAGAAACAAGACCAAGGGATATAACGCCAAATGGAAGATAACGAAGTCAAAGACAACGTCAATGGTTATGTTGCCGTCGTTTAGCGATTCAAACTGGGTGATAGCTGGAACAGGGGATTTCTATGGTAATGGTATTACATCGATTCTCTGGAGGCACTCACTATACGGCTATAACGCCCTCTGGCACATGGACGGCGACACCGTAAGCGGCACTGAGTACATGCCGACAATGTCAGATATGAACTGGGAAATTGCAGGCACGGGAGACTTCAACGGCGACGGCATCACGGATATAATATGGCGTAACAAGACCACCGGCGAAAACGTCGTCTGGATAATGAACGGCATCTACGTAACGGATGTCGTAGTTCTTCAGACTGTGTCTGATTTGAACTGGGAGATTGTTGCACCGAAGTAAATATTAAATGGAGGGGAAGAGTTTGACTCTTCCCCTTAAATCTCTTTATCGGGAGTGTCAAGTTATTTGTGTAACCCAAGCTCCGATATAGAAATTTACACTTATCTATATAGAGATCAAAAACTGGATTCCTGCTTTCGCAGGAATGACAGAAAGGGAATTTTCCACTGCTAATTTGTCATTCCTGCGAAAGCAGGAATCCAGAAGTGTTGTGAAGTATTGTTTTGCCTCCCTTTTTATTTCACCTCTTAGGTGGGTTGCTATAGCATCTGAAACACTTATTTCAATATGGTTTTCTCCCCAGTTCTCTTCTCTATATCGGATTTCGGGTGTAAACCCCATTTTAATAGGTGATATATTGGCGATATCAATCATATTGCCTCAAATACACTGGCTACGCAGTTACAGTTGTAATTGGCCGGGTTGTTCACCTGTCGGCTATTCTATTTAAAGCACGGCAGCCTGAATTTCATTGTAATCTCTCCGGTTGCTCTGTCAATCGTTATTGCCTTGCCGTCTTTGTCCGCTATTAGCGGTTTGCCGGTTGACATCTCCATAAGGCCGCTGAGGAACTTTATCCCGCTTTCGAGTACTTCTTCCATTTTTTCCGGCATCTTCTCAGGCGGCAACGGTATTCGCTCAGAGTCTGCAACGCGCGTCTTTTCGATTTCATTTGTTTGGGCTATGCCGCCATAACCTTCCGGAGCGCCGGATGCCTCATCCTCGGCGGACACGTCCAACTCTCTTTCCTCCAGCGCCTTTGGATTGAGAAAATGGGGCGTCTCTTCAGGGATTTCCTCAGATGTGGGCTGCTCCTTCGTCACGGCTATCTGCTCCTCACCCATCATATCCCGTATCTTATTTATAAACTCAGCCTTTTTCTCCCGCGTAAATTCTACCTGTTCGGTTGTTCCATCGAAAACGCCGTCAAAGACCTCCTGCTTCAGCGATATGCCCGCCAGCACCTTCTCCTCTATAGACTGCTTGGTTATCAGGTTGATAACGTTGACGCATTTACTCTTTTGCCCTATTCTCATTACCCGGCCTATGCGTTGGTTCAGCCTTGACGGATTCCACGGCAGCTCGAAATTCAACACGCAATCGGCACTCTGCAGGTTCAACCCGACACTGCCGGCATCTGTGGAAAGAAAGACCTTACATTCGGGGTTATCGTTGAACTCATCTATAAGGAAGCGCCTCTTATCGGCCGGAACCTTGCCCGTAAACTCCACAAAGGGTATCCCCATGCCGGAAAGCATCTTTCCTATAAGATACGTCATCGTGGTCCATTCACTAAAAACGACGATTTTACGTTTGTTTTCGAGTACCACTTCCGTCAATATGCCCTCCATCTCCGTTAACTTCGGCGATATGTTCGTTTTCCTGTCTATCAGGTACGTCGAGTCGCACACCATACGCATGGACATGAGAATCTCTTGTATGCGCCGTGCGTCTACCGGTGTCTGAAATTTCTTGTTCAACAGCGGCAGGAGGGCTTGCAGGTATCCCTGGTGGATTTCCCTTTGTTCAATGCTCAGGTCGATGTAATAATTATTTGTCACCTGGGCGGGAAGGTCATCTATAACCTCCTCTTTTTTCCTTCTGATGACCAGGGGTTTAAGCCTGTTATGGAGGATATCAAGGCCTTTGTAGCCTAGTATTTTGTACTTCTTGTTCTCTGCCGAGAGCATAAAGTGCTCAGCCGCGAATATCCACAGAGGTGTCAGGAGGGCAGGGTCTGCAAACTGCACTATCGAATACAGGTCCTCCAGTTTATTCTCCAACGGCGTGCCCGTAAGTACGATGGACTGTTTGTGTGATATAGACTTTATCGCCTCATGTGTCTTGGTCTCAAAATTCTTGATGCGCTGGGCCTCGTCCAGGATAACGATGTCTGGCCTGTATCGATTAATGGCAAGGATATCGCGCAGGACTGCCTCGTAATTCGTTATCTTGAAATAATCCGTGCCGTGGTCATAGATCTCCTGGCGTGCCTTCTTGTTTCCGGCTATGACGATGGCCCTTTCCCCGGTAAAGCGTTCAATTTCACGCTTCCACTGCTCCTTGAGCGACGCGGGGGTTACTATCAGTACCTTGCTGAAGTTGAACAGGGACTTCTTAAGGCATGACAGCGTAATTGCCTGCAGGGTCTTGCCCAGGCCCATCTCATCGGCAATGATTACGGATTTTTTGAATAGCCCAAAGTCCACGCCAACCTTCTGATAGGGATAGAGCGGCACTTTAACCGCCGAGTAATCGGGGGTGTAGTTGTCCTTAAGGCCCTCCATATCTTTTTGGACCATGGCATCGTCAAGCCTCTGCAGTATGTAATCGTCAACGCGAATGGCCCTCGTGTCTTTAACATCCTCTATAAGCTGGTATAACCCGATAATGTCATCTTTTTTGTAGAGCCTTTGCTCATCAAAACAGGCGTTAAAGTGGCCGGTAAAATCCTCGGGGAGCTGCCTGTCAAAGAAATAGCGTGGTTTGTCTTCCAGTGAATCCCAATAGAGGTGGACAAAGGGGAATTTTTCATTCGTTACTCTTGACTTAAAGTCCTCTCTTGCCTTAAGTGTGGAATGTGCATAGATCAGGTGCTTACATGTCCCCAGGCGGTTTGTATTGAAGTCGGGGCAACTGCAGTGGCCTCTTCCTGAGACTGGCTCATGCAGGGTAACAATGTACTCCTTGCCCTTTGCGTTGACAAGCAGATGCTCACCCTTGCAGGTATCTCCTTCAACGAGCCTGAAACTTTCCGTCTGCGCGCTTTTTTTCCGGCTTGCTATGGCCTGTTCCCTTATTTCGTCATAGGTCAGATACTTGCCGCCTTCCTGGACAACGGGGGTTTCTTTGTTTGTTTTTTCGCGTGCCAGCTTGTCAATTATATCCAGGCATACGGCAACGGTGTGCTTGCAGCCGTCACTGTGGTATGGGCAATCACAGGAGTACTTCACGTTGCCATTGTCAAAGGCGACCCTTACGTCGTAATCTCCGTAGTTTCCGTCGACCACATAATTAAAACTCTTCTTCTCGTAATCCTCTTCTTTAAGGTAATAGCTGCCCATGTGGAATATGCTCAGCCCTCTTTCAAATGTAATCTTTGAGTCGGAGATGTTATTTTTTATAAATTCCCTTGTGAAAGACAACATTTAACCTCCTGCACTTTCTATAGTTTCCATAACACGCGACATAAATTGGCGGCCAACGTGTTTGTTATTTTATAGTGTTTTCACGAAAAAACCTGGATGAATCAGCCTTTCCCGCCTTTCCCTCAGCGACGGAACGAACTATTTTCTCGAAACTCTCCTCGTCTGCGTCTATATCTATTCCATTCATTATTAGAAACACGACGGCCGCAACCGCGCCTGTTCGCTTGTTGCCGTCAACAAAAGGATGATTTTTTATAATATGAAACAGATAAGCTCCAGCCATCTCAAAAATATCCTTACAAAGATATTGCCCTCCATACGAGGCCTGCGGCACAGATACTGCGGAATGTAAAAGTCCAATGTCACGGATACCTGAGGCGCCGCCATATCGATTTACCTGGTCTCTATGGATTTCAATAACCTCCTCCACTCCAATAAAAATAATCTCCATGTCAGCGGGCAAGATTTCTCAGTGCGCGGCTGAATTTACGGTTGGTTTTCTCCAGTGCTTCCTCGAATTCCTTTCTGCGCGCCTCGTCTCTCACAGGGGAAATAATCAGTACCTTCCCATCGGTTGAGATATTCAAAGGCGTCTTGTCGTCAATGTTCAGGATATCAAGCACTCCCTTTTCTATTACAAGGGCAAGGCTGTTTCCGTGCTTTGTAAGTTTTTTAATCACAACGTGCCTCCTTATCGCATTCATACCTTGTAATTACATTGTACTACTTTGAAGTACATTAATTAAAGCGTTGCGCCTGGAACTATCTCGTCCCTGCCTGCGGCCTGAGTTAAAAATGCAACGTTTTTTCTTGTGAAAAACCCGTGAAATCCCTCAAAACGTTCCACATACTCCGTTACCCAGCCGGTCAGCGCCGACCTCTTCGTAAACACCTGGCGCAGGCCCTCTTCCCTCGTTCCCGTTAACCCACCTGGAAAGCCAATGCCCTTTTCCCTTACATATTCCACGACACGGTCTATGTTATGGTTGTCCGGGCCGGAAGCGGTGTCATCTTTTACGTCATAGGCGATGTGGTGGAGGCTTCTGCCAAAGTTCAGGCAAAACGTCTCGGTAGGGCTTGGCCTTGCGGTCAGAAAATGCAGCGGCGCCCCTATGTTGCCCGCTGTAAACACCTTCGCCGGTGAGTAGCGCTCCGGGTCATGGTATACGTTTCGCGTTGGGTTTGTTGAGCTGTTCATCTCATCAATAATAAAAGCCCCCCACGGGTAATTGTGCGTAAGCTTTACAATTTCTAGAATCGCATCCTCTCTGTCATGGCGAAATACGCGCGTGGCTATGTGGTCAATGGGCAGCAGGATTTCTGATATTGCCGCCGCCTCTTCTTTTATCTGTGCGAAGGCCCTTAAGTCCTCAGGGGATTCATTTATAATCTCACCGCAACACGGCATTTTTTCATCCTGATAGTACTGGACGTAGCGTACCGTATTTTGCGTGTAAATGGAAGGGACTGTCTCTATCCAGCGAAACCCTTTCTCGGCCGACCCTTGTATTTCACCGGTAGCAAATGGAGTTGCCGCTTCTTTTTGAATCCGGTATACCTCATCTATGTCGGATACCATGTAGCTTTCGCCGATGTACCTGGCAAGTGAGCCGACTCTTCCCGGGGCAAGTTCGTTGAAAAAGTGAAATATGCCGTTAGTGTGTTTCGGCTCTCGCACTAAAATCCGTGGTACCGGCAAGTCTGCCTTATATTCAAGGACGGACGTGATATAACCACCATCCTCAAAGGTGTAGGCATAGTCATAAGAGGATGCCAGAAGGATTTCCTTAACAGCGGCAATTCGCTTGCCGGGGTCTGTCTGTGTGGTGATGTGGTCAATCTTTCTGATATTGGGAATCAGGCCGGCCTTTTCGCGCCAGTTGTATAGTTCACCAAGGAAGTGCCAAAAGTAGCCGCTATTGAGCATTGTGCCGTTATATGCGCCGTATCTTATGTCGATGGACGGCGTCAGGTATTCCTGCGTGTGTGGCATAGTTTCTCCTATGAAAGGCGTTTTTGCATGGCCATCACGGCCTGGTTGCGAAGGGTTCTCAGGAGGGTCATCTGATGGGGCGGGATTTGAATGTCCCCTGCCATTGGCTTATCGGCATAGATCAATCCTATCGGCTGTTTTCCTATCAGAAGCGGGAAGATCATAAAGGTCTCTGCCTTGATTTTTTTTCTATACCATTCGGGGACTCTGGACTTAAAGCGGGGGTCGTTTATGTCGTTAATTATTACGTCGGTATTTTTTGCGATGGCAAGGTTAAATATGTCCGTGAGATTACTACCCACGTCAAATCTGAATGCCTTTGTCATTTTCTCGATCTCGACCCCGAAGCCAAAGCGTGCCTCCATCGTGGCGGTTGAGACGTTTTTAATACAAATAATTACCGTTGTGAACTTAAGGCCTCTGTACATTATTTCAAGTATCGACCGCAGAATATCATTTATGCTTGTGGACTCAAGCAACGCCCCGGCCACCTCCTGAATTCCGTTTGTAAGTATATCGTCGGCAGTATCGGACAAATCCTTGTCGTCATGCAGCCCCATAAGCCTTAGCACCTGCGTGTCGTTTAACTCCATTGATTCCTCGTCTGTAGGCGAGACGGTAACTCCTTCTGAGACATCATCAAGTTGAGCGTCGACCAGATAATTGCTCAACTTCTTCAGGAAATCGCTCTCCTTGAGGTTTACCTTCATGAGTTTGGCAAAACTCTGGATCTCCTTCATTGACGTATCAAGAATGACAGATAGCTGTTTTTCGGTAAATGGACTGAAGGATGTATAGCGTTTGATAAGATTTCTCAAGACCTGCGGGTTCTTCTTTATTTCTTTTATTTTCATACACAGCTCGCTGGAGAAATTTACCAGCGTGTTCAAACGTGCCTCTTCATTTGCCGGTGCCGGGACCGGGCCTGGGGGGATTCTTCTCATCATCTTTATCATGTTTTCTGGGAAGTTCCATGACTGTGCCACGACAGAACCAATCTCTTCGTATGATATGCCGAGGACCTCTTTTGAGGCGGCATGGTCGCTTATCTCATCCGCTGCCATTAGTTCTTTTATATTCGTGTTTTGTTCCGGCATGTAATAGCTGATGAGGAGTTTTCCAAGGTTGTGAAACATTGAGCATAAAAAGGCCTCTTCCGTGTCTTCAACCCCCAGTTTCTTCGCCATATGCCTGGCAATGGTTCCGGTCATAAAAGCAGTTATCACTGTGTCTTTAAACTCCTGGGCGCCAAAGCGGTTGCCGAGATTCTCGAACAACATCAGCATGATAGCGGCATTTCGCACCTGTTCATATCCAATGATAAATACTGCCCTGGATACCGTGCCTATCTTGCCGCCCGCCTGGTAGTTTATATACGCAACACTGTTGACCAGTTTTAAGAGCTTGCTCGTCAGGCCAAAATCATCTAAAATCGTCTTTGTCAAGTCGTTAATGGATGTCTCGGTAGCAGATTTCGTTTGTTTGGAGATAATCTCTATCGTGCGCGACATGGCGGGAAAATCGCTGCGTTCTTTTATACGCTCAAGCAGCGTATCGATCATTTTTTGTTTCGCATTTGGTACGTTTACCTGCACACTGTAATTTAACTATTTTTTACCCTGAAAATGCAAGTGTCCGGTGCGGAGCTATTCATTTTGCCGAAGGCACGGATGTCTCGCTAATCCTCCATAATGCCGGCCTTGACAGTGGTGAGCCGATAATGTTATTTTCATACCCACACTTTATGGTTAACACCGGAGATTTAGAACATGGAATTAAAAGATAACATTAATCCGAAACTGCCGTCATCGCTTGTTTTTTATGTAATCCTTACTATATCGGCCTTTGGTTCCGGCATGTATGTGCTTATCTATAAGCCGCCAATCGATATTAAGCTGACAAACGCAATCATCTACGGAGTGCTTTTTTATGGTGTCTTTAAAATAGCCGATTATATCTTTAGCAAACTATATATAGAGCAGGCAAAAATAGCAGTTCCTAAACTCATCCATGACATCGTTACGGCGATAATTTATGCTATAGCCCTGTTTGCCATATTGAAAATACAGTTTGGCATCGACCTGACCCCGATAATAACGACCTCCGCGGTGTTTTCGATGGTCATAGGCCTTGCCCTTCAGGATACCCTGACCAATCTCATCGCCGGCGTTGTGCTGCACGTAGAGAATCCCTTTAAGATCAACGACTGGATACGTTATAAAGACACTGACGGCAAGGTCATAGAGATAAACTGGCGCACGACTAAACTCCTCACGCGCACTAACGATTACCTGGTCATTCCCAACAGTAATATTGTAAAGGATACGATTCTCAGCGTGGGGTATCCCACACCGGAGCAAATCATGAGCCTCTTCGTAGGGGTGGACTATGACAGCCCTCCAAACGAGGTTAAGCGGGTACTTGAGTCAGTCTGCCTGAGCACTATGCATGTATTGCACAACCCTCCACCCGAGATACGGGTGGTAAAATATAACGATTTCTCCATTGATTATGAAATCAGGGTCTGGATCAACGACTATGCGCTCAAAGACCATATAGCCAGCAATATTATGACTAAACTCTGGTACGCCTTCAAAAGAGAAAACATCAGGATTCCATTCCCAATCAGAGACGTTTACTGCCATCAGGTAACCGCCGCAGACGGCAACAAAGAAATTGAGCAGAGATACAACACCGTTAAACGAATCGAGTTTTTCTCCATCTTCCCCGAAGCGGTACAAAAAGAGATTGCTTCACTGTTAAACCAGAAATATTTCGGAAAAGGCGAATGTATCTTTAAAGAAGGTGACGAAGGCGACTCCTTCTATGTCGTCCGCAAGGGCAGCGTCTCCGTAACCGTAAGCGGAAACGAGGTGGCCGTTCTGAACAGGGGAGATTTCTTCGGAGAGATATCCCTCTTTACCGGTGGGATAAGAACTGCCGGCGTAACGGCAAAAGAGGATGCCCTGGTCTTAGTCCTCGACAAGGATGGGTTTTCCAAGATTATAATGGAAAATCAGAGCGCCGTTGATTCCATAAGCGCCATAATGACACGCAGGGAAATCGAAAACGAAAAACTGGCACAAAAACTCAGCGACCAGGCATTCTCCGAAGATCAGCTCAACGCACGATTTACCAGCAAGAAGTTAAATATGTTTAATAAAATCCGCAACTTCTTTAACCTGTCGTAAGACCTTCATCAGGGACGTTCAGGCGGATATAGAGCTCCCTGAGCTGCTTTTTATCGACCTGAGACGGTGCCCCGCTTAGCAGGCAAGCCCCTTTTTGCGTCTTTGGAAAGGCAATCACATCCCTTATCGACTGCGCCCCTGTCATCAGCATTACGAGCCGGTCAAGCCCTATGGCAAGCCCTCCATGCGGCGGCGCCCCATACTTCAGCGCGTCAAGCAGGAAGCCAAAACGCTCCTCTGCCTCACCCTCTGGTAGACCTATCAGCTCAAATATCTTCTTCTGAAGCTCCGGGCGATGGATACGAATGCTCCCTCCGCCTATCTCGCTGCCATTTAATACCAGATCGTAGGCCTTCGATTTCAGTTTCGACAGGTCTACCTTGCCAGCTCCCATTATGAGTTTAATGTCCTCGTCTGTGGGGGATGTAAACGGATGGTGAATTGCCTGGAATCTGGCATCTTCTTCATTCCACTCAAAACTGGGGAAATCCGTTATCCAGACAAACTTGTCAGTGGACGGTATCAGGTTTTGTTTTTTCGCTATGTCAAGGCGCATGCGGCTCAGGACGTCGTTGACAACCTTTTCCTTGTCGGCCACAAAGAGCATCATATCACCGGGGGCTGCCTGAAGCCTTTCGGCCATTTGCCGCACTACATCCTCAGGGAAGAACTTTAATATCGGTGATTCAAACCCGTCCTTTACCTTTATCCAGGCAAGGCCTTTGGCCCCAAGGGACTGCGCCTCCGCTGTAAGGAGATCCGTTTCGCGCCGTGAAAACCCCGCCATACCCTTCCCAAGCAGGCCCTTTACACGCCCGCCAGATGAAAGCGCATCAAGAAACACCTTAAACGTACTCTTGTCTGCCAGGTCTGCCATGTCCTTAAGCTCCAGCTGAAACCTCATATCCGGCTTGTCGTTGCCGAAACGCTCCATCGCGCCGCCATAGGAGAGCCTCTCTATTGGTGTGGGTACATCCTCTTTTTTTATCCTCCAGAAGACCCGCTCAATGAGGCCTTCCACCAGATTTATTACGTCGTTGACATCGACAAAGGACATCTCTATATCGATTTGCGTGAACTCCGGCTGTCTGTCCGCGCGCAGGTCTTCGTCGCGAAAACACCGCACTATCTGATAATACCTCTCCATGCCGGCCACCATCATGAGCTGTTTAAAGAGCTGAGGAGACTGCGGAAGGGCATAAAAACACCCGGGGGCCATACGGCTTGGGACAAGGTAATCGCGCGCCCCCTCGGGCGTTGATTTCGTTAATACTGGTGTCTCTATATCTAAAAAACCAAGCTCGTCCAGATAGTCCCTGACGGCCTTGCATGTCTGATGGCGCGTGGTGATATTTTTCAACATCTGCGGCCTGCGCAGATCAAGGTAGCGGTACTTAAGGCGATGGGTCTCGGAGACCTCAATATCCTGGTCAATCTGAAAAGGCAGAGGCTCGGACCTGTTTAATATATCAAGCTGCTTCACATAGACCTCAACGCTGCCGGTCGGGATATCGGGGTTTTCGGTGCCTTCTGGCCTTACGCACACATCGCCCTTAATGGCAACAACGTATTCGGCCCTCAGTTGGTGGGCCATCTTATGGATTTCTTCGCTGTAATCGGGGCTAAAAACTATCTGTGCCACTCCGGTAGTGTCTCTTAAATCACAAAATACCAGTCCGCCGTGGTCGCGGCTCCGAAATATCCATCCGCACATTGCCACCTCGGCACCCGTGTGTGATAAGTCTATCTGTCCGCAGCCTGTGTTACGGTATATATTACGGTACATGTTGTGCCCTCCCGTTGGGTTTCATGCCAACCTCTTTAAATAGTGTACGAATCTCTTCGCGCGTCAGGTAAACCCACTGTCCTGGCTTTAAGTTTCCCAACGAGACTCCGTTTATTGATACCCTCTTGAGCTTTGCCACGGGGTGTTTTACATAGGTAAACATGCGGCGAATCTGGCGTTTTTTCCCTTCGTAGATGGTCATCTCAAGCCAGGTGTTGGACACTGTGTCTTTGCTTCTCAGCCGTTTTATCTCAGCCGGGGCCGTAACGCCGTCTTCGAGCCTTACGCCGCGGCGCAGTTTGTCTAAATCAGCGTCCGAGATGTCCCCCTTGACCTTTACATGGTATGTCTTGGGGATCTTCTTTTCGGGATGGAGGATATCGTGCGCGAGCGCGCCGTCGTTTGTCAGGATTAAAAGCCCCTCCGTGTGGTAGTCAAGCCTGCCAACGGGATACACGCGCTGCCCAATACCCCCGATAAAATCAGCCACGGTTGCCCGTCCTTCGGGGTCTGTAAGCGTGGTGACTACTTCATCCGGTTTGTTAAACTTGATGTAGATGCGTTCGTGGACGACCCTGGGGTTCATGAGCTTGCCGTCTATTTTAATATGGTCCTTATCAAGGTCTGCCTTCATTCCGATAACGGCAACCTTGCCGTTAACGGTTACGCGGCCTTCTATTATCATCTCCTCGGCCTTGCGCCTTGAGGTGATACCCGAAAAGGATATAATTTTCTGTAGTCTCTCTTCCATGTGAAACTCCAATTGTAGCATAATTTGTATTTTTTTTATTTATTATATTAGTATAAGCGTCCACAATGCTATATGGGTACTCTGGTACGAGGGAATAATGTCAAAAAATAACATATACTATGTGCTGGTGGAACCGAAAGAAGGCGGCAACGTTGGCGCCTCGGCGCGGGCGGTAAAAAATATGGGCTTCAGGAATCTCATCCTCGTAGGGCCGTGCGGCTATTTAACGGACGAGGCCTATAGATTCGCGCACGGGGCCGTGGATGTCCTTGAGGGCGCCGCCGTATATGGCAGCTTTAGCGGCGCGCTGAGTGATAAATCCATTGTTATAGGAATGTCGCGGCGCTTTGGCAACACCAGAGGCCTGCACATGCCTGTTGCCGAATGCGCGAAATATGCCTTTGACATGGCAAATACGGCAAAGGTAGCCGTCGTATTCGGACGCGAAGACAACGGCCTCTTAAACGAGGAGATTGCGGCATGTGGCATGTTATCGTTTATACCGTCCTCAGGCAGCCAGCCATCGCTGAACCTCGCGCAGGCCGTCATGGTTATGGCCTACGAAATTGCCCGCCAATATGGCCAGACTGCCAGTGCCGCGCCGTCGCATGAGCTGATAAACAACAGGGAGTTAAACCTGCTCTATGAACGGGCAGAGCGTGTGGTGAGGCTCCTGGGGTATGGCTTCAGGGGGTCAGAGGACCTCGGAGGAGGGATCATGAGAAACGTCAGGCATCTCATTGGCCGGGCCGGCCTCACTCAGTGGGAACTTAACATGCTATACGGCATTTGTACGCGAATAGAGGAAAAGATAAAAGGAGACTTATGAGGGCACTGGCAGTAGTGATATTAACCGGCGTTATATTAATTGGCAATCTCACAGGAGGACTGCTTTTTTCAGAGGTCGAGTGTGCCGGCACATATTCGGTTAATGGCCCGGATAAGACCATAATAGGCGTTGCGCAGACGTATGAGGTCACAGACAACGACACACTGTTGGATGTTGCGCGCTACTTCGGCATAGGGTATAATGCCATAACGGAGGCCAACCCTGGCGTTGACCCATGGATTCCTGCTGAGGGGATTTCGATAACAATCCCGACACAGTGGATAGTTCCCGATGGACTTGACGATGGAATCCTGATAAACCTTGCCGAGATGAGGTTGTATTTTTTTTTCATGTATAACGGGCACAGATTTGTAAAGACCTACCCAATAGGGATAGGGAGGGAGGGATTTAACACGCCGGAGGGGCTGTTTCGCATAACGGGCAAGATAGTAGACCCGGTGTGGCGGCCTACGAAGCGAATGAGAGATGAAGACCCCGATCTTGAGCCTATAGTTCCACCCGGGCCAGACAATCCGCTTGGGGATTACTGGCTCACGCTTTCCATACCAGGTTATGGGATACACGGTACGAACAAACCCTACAGCGTCGGCAGGAGGATAAGCTCCGGCTGCATCAGGCTCTACCCCGAGGACATAGAGGTACTGTTTAACTATGTAAGAGCCAACACACAGGTGATGATAATAAACGAACCTGTAAAGGCGGCGGTATATGACGGCGCGGTATATACCGAGGTACACGCCAATGGGTTGAGCAGGGAGGCGCTGACGGCAAAGGCACTTAAACAGCTAAGCGGGAAAGACCTGTTCCGGCACGTTATACATGAAAAAAAAATACAACCTCATCTCGGCA
>PEAC01000003.1 GCA_002753305.1 Nitrospirae bacterium MYbin6 | reverse complement strand
TCTTCATCCCCCGCGGTACTGCCCCTGCCAGAGGGGTCATAATGCAGGACTATGGTGCCAAGTGCGGCAATGTCGTCCGCCGTAACCTCCGTAGAGCCGTCATAAGCGGTGCCCGGGCTTCCACCGCCAGGTACTATTATTACGCCCGGATATATGGCGTTGTCTATCGGCCTGTGTACATGTGCATAGACATTCGGCCCTGCGGACTGATCTATCCATAACTGTTCATATGTAGTCTTAAGTGGAGTCCGGCCTAAGAACTCCCCGGGAAACGGGGCAGTGGGAAATGCCCAGCCGCTGAAAATACTCTCTATCAGTTTTCTTAAGATTTCCCTATCCGCCTATTTCTTTATCAGGCCATATCCTTTGAGCAGCGCTAAGAGTTTTTGCGTGTCAATAGGTTTCGTAAGATAGTCCGTGCAGCCGCCCCTGTAGTATGCCTCAATAACATCTTTTGGGGAGTCCAGGGCAGTTGTCATCACAATCTTTACCTCGTCTTTCGCTCCGATACCCATGGACTTTTCCTTGTCGCGTATTGCCTTGAGGGCCTTTATGCCGTCGAGTTCGGGCATCATTATATCAAGGCAGATAAGGTCATAGGGCTGTCCTTCGTCCATTGCCAGCATAAAGGCCTCTACTGCCTCCAGGCCGTTGACTGTTACGTCGCAGTCTCCGTAGGGGCTTAAAAAATGCTGCAGCAAGGTGCGGCTTGTAAAGTCGTCTTCGGAAATCAATATTCTCATTCTCGTTCTCCTTGTCGATTATTTATTTACTAAATATGAAAGCGTATGAAGGCGTCAGCCCATTTCCGTTATGGCGGCAATCAGGGCGGTTATCTCCTTATCGAGCTGCGGATAAACCGAATGTGCCTTTGAAAGGTCTAACTTTCTTGCGGCCAGCTCCATTCTCATCGCCTCGTTCTTTGTGCGTGTGCCGCCCAGGTTTGCGGCCATGCCCTTAATTGTATGGGCCAGGATTTCCACCTCCCCGGCGTTATCTGCGGCAAGGGCATCCCTTAACCTGGCCATGTGTGTGGCGGCCTCATCTTTGAATATCATGCATATTTTCTTTATAATCACTTCGTCGTCGCTGAGCCTCTGATACAAATCCTCTTTGTCAAACACCTCGTCCTTTTCCGGCCTCGCCGCGGGGGTGGCCGCAGTTTGCGCAGGTATGCCGTACATGGTACGTTCAATTGCCTCCATCAGTTGGGTAATAGATATGGGCTTCGATATGTAGTCATTCATCCCGGCATTGAGACAACGGTCCTTGTCGCTTTTAAAGGCGTGGGCGGTCATGGCTATTATCGGTATGTTGGGGTTGAACTCCCCTGAGGTCGAGTTCCTTATGTAGCGCGTCGCGTCAAGGCCGTTCATCTCGGGCATCTCAACATCCATGAGTACTACGTCAAAGTGGTTCCTGCCAAGCGCCTTGATGGCCTCAATACCGTTGCTCACAACTACGACGCTGTGGCAGTTTTTCTCTAACAAGCCCACGGCAAGCTCCTGATTCACGTAATTGTCCTCCGCAAGGAGTAGCTTAAATTGCCTTTTCGCCTCCGGCGCCTTAGTGTAACATGTTTTGACCATAGAAGTCTCACTCAAAAATCCACCCGTTGCCAGATGTATGGTATCATAAAATACAGAGCGTTTTACCGGTTTGGAAATCGACCCCCATACTTTAAACTCCCTGATGCGGCCCTCGGCCTCCTTGTCTACGCCGGATACCATCATAATAACCTCTGCCTCAAACGTCATAGGGTCTGTCTTTATCAGTTCCATGAGATCATATTGGTCTTTGTCGTCAATCCCGGAGTCCATGAGTATTAAATCAAATGGTTCTTTGGCGTCCGACGCTTGTTCTATCGCGGCAAGGGCGGCTTTAGCGTCTTGTGTCTCAATGGCCTTCATGCCTGCGGCCTCGGACATCTCCCTTATGATTTGCCTGTTGAGGTCGTGGCCGTCTATCAGGAGGATTCGTTTACCGTTGAGCTTGGCAATGGTATTGTGAGACGTCGGCTGGGACGTCGGCCTCATCCGCACTGTGAAGTTGAAGGTGCTGCCCCTGCCCACTTCGCTTACGGCACTGATGTCGCCATTCATCAGGTTTACAAGTCTCTTCGTTATGGCTAGCCCCAGGCCCGTACCACCATACTTCCTCGTAGTAGAGCCGTCGACTTGCGTGAAGCTCTCGAATATTTTGTCTATCTTTTCAGCAGGGATGCCTGCACCCGTGTCTGAGACGGACAGGTGTAGAGAAAAAGGCCCTGTATCCCCTTCGGACGGAGACTTACTGAGCTTTAATACTACTTCACCCTTCTCGGTGAACTTCAGGGAGTTCCCTATCAGATTGATGATGACTTGTTTCAGGCGAACGGGGTCTCCGTTAACCATTTGCGGTACGTCTCTACCGATATGGGACAATAGGAGTATCCGCTTTTTTTGCGCCTGAACGCCTAAGGAATCTATTGCCTGTTCTACTAAGTCATAGATATCGAAATCTATTTCCTCAAGTTCAAGTTTGCCCGCCTCTATTTTCGAGAAATCCAGGATGCTGTTTAACAATCCCAAAAGTGAATCGGCCGATTCCCTCAGCATTGACAGATACTTTCGCTGCTCTTTATTGAGCGGAGTATCCAGCAGCAGGTCTGTCATCCCGATTACCCCGTTCATCGGGGTGCGCAGTTCATGGCTCATGTTGGCAAGGAATTCGCTCTTTGCCGCGTTGGCAGATTCGGCTGTCTCTTTGGCCGTCTTCATCTGCTCAACAAGTGTGCGATACCGCATTTCCGATGCGGCAACGGCCTCCTCCGCCTGCCTTTGCTGTGTTATATCGCGCGATATTCCCATGAAACCGACCGGGGCGCCGTCGACATTTTTAAGGGCCGAGGCCGAGAGATAGGCCATAAATACCTCGCCGTTTTTCCTTTTGTTTGTTGTAATCCCCTGATAGCGTTGAGTTGATAGGAGGGTATTATTTATGCCAAGCCCATCGGTTGGGTCGTTATACAACATGTCAATTTTCTGCCCCAGCACCTCATGCGCCTCGTATCCGAATACTGCCTCGGCAGCCCTGTTAAACTCTATGACAGTCCTGTCCATATCAACAGCTATAATCATGTCTATAGAGCAGTCTATAATGTTTTGCGCGTATTGTTTGCTTTCTTTCAGCATAATCTTCAGTTCGTCCCAGAGTTGGCCCTATATTTTGGCAGTATAATCGGCAACAAGGTCGCCTGCCTCCTTCGTACCCATGCCCATGTGTCCGGCTGCAAGGTTTTTTATGTGTTTGGCGGTAACCTCCATAACGGCCTTCTCTATTGTCTTACCCGCCTCTGTCTCACCAAGGTACTCAAGCATCATGGCCCCTGCGCATATGGCCGCAAGCGGATTTATGACGTTCTTCCCGGTATATTTTGGGGCTGAACCTCCTATTGGCTCAAACATCGACGTGCCCTCGGGGTTGATATTGCCACCGGCGGCTATCCCCATACCGCCCTGAATCATTGCGCCAAGGTCGGTTATTATATCCCCGAACATGTTGTCTGTTACTATGACATCGAACCATTCGGGATTTTTTACAAACCACATCGTTGTGGCGTCGACATGTGCGTAGTCCGGCTTGATACCGGGGTAGTCCTTTGCCACCTCGTAAAAGGCCCGCTCCCACAAGTCAAAGGCAAATGTAAGCACATTGGTCTTGCCACACAGAGTGAGCTTGTTGTCTTTGTTGCGCCTTGCGGTATAGTCGAATGCGTATCTGATGCAGCGCTCCACTCCTTTCCTTGTATTTATGGACTCCTGGACTGCTACCTCGTCCAATGTCCCTTTTTTAAGAAATCCCCCGGCTCCGGCGTATAACCCTTCGGTGTTTTCTCTTATCACTACAAAGTCAATGTCTTGTGGCCCCTTGTCCTTAAGTGGGCACTCAACGCCGGGGTATAGCTTAACCGGCCTCAGGTTAATATACATATCAAGCTCGAAGCGCAGCCTCAGGAGGATGCCCTTTTCGAGAATGCCGGGCTTAACGTCGGGGTGTCCTATAGCGCCAAGGAGCAGCGCCTTGTGTTTTTTCAGGTCTGCAAGGGCGCTATCGGGCAGTGTCTCGCCAGTCCTTAAGTACCTCGTACCGTTTAAGTCATAGTCCGTGAAGTTCAGCCTGAAGCCGAATCTCTGCGCGGCGGCCTTTAGTACCTTAATGCTCTCCGCTATGACCTCCGGCCCTGTGCCGTCGCCGCCAATGACGCCTATTTCGTATTGCTTGTCTGCCATTTTATGATGCCTCCTGTTTATAATATCCCTTGGTTCATTGTTATCTTAAACTCTGCTCCATCTTCAGTATTTCTAACCGTTAGTCTGCCGCCCATATTAGTCTCTATTATTGTCCTGGACATGTAGAGACCTATTCCCGTGCCTATATCCGATGGCTTGGTTGTAAAATATGGTTCAAATACCCTCTCTATTATGGCTTCCGGGATGCCGCCTGCGTTATCGCTTATTATTACGGCGATGTCTTGGTCTTCATTATGTACGGCTATTTTAACAGTACCTTCAAAGTGTGCCTTCTGGTCTTTAGCGCGTCTTGAGACAATGGCGTCTTTGGAGTTGTTTATAATATTAAGGATTACCTGCTTAAACTCGTTAGGATAACCAGTGCATTTCAGATTGCCGGCATCATCGTAATGCAGCCTTACTGAGATATTGTTTTTATTAAACATATTTGTAAACATCGAGAGTATCTCCTTAATGGAGTTGACAACGTTAAATACGGCCATTTCCTTGCTTGGTTTAAAAAAATTTCTGAAGTCGTCTACCGTCTTTGACATGAAACCGACCTGTTCGTTCGATGTCCTGATAATGTTATCAATGTATTCGCTATTGAGCTCTCCAAATTCATATGCGTCTTTAATGTCCTGGATGTTTACAGACAGGGCACTAAGGGGCTGTTTCCACTGATGGGCTATCGCCCCTATCATCTCGCCCATTGCTGCCATTTTTGATTGCTGGATTAACATCTGCTCATTCTGTCTTATCTCGTTTACTTTATCTCTGACCTGTTCCTCAAGGATGCAATTTAATTGCTCCAGTTCGTGAGTCTTCTTCTCAAGCTGACTGTTGACATTTAAAAGTGACTGGTATACGCGTGAATTGGAGATTGAAAGGCCGAGGGCGCCTGCAATGGTCAAAGATAGATTAAGATAGTGATTCCTGTACTCAGAAAATAAAAGCCCGTCTATCTCTATTAACCCAAGTAAAGCATCTCTGCCTTTAATCTTTAATCTAAAGCCTTTTCCCGAAGTTGTCCACGCATAGTCATCTTTGAAATTCCCGATCAAGTCAGCCGCTGCCGCATCGGCATTTACATGTTCGGGGAATGTCATCGCTTCAAACGGCCGGCCTTCGACTATGGGAATATATATTATGCTTGATGGGGCGCAAATGGTTCTGAACAGATGCATTATGTTGTCTATAGCAGCTCCTTCGGATATATGAGATGAAAGTTGGCATACCAAATCACAAACCATGGCGTAATCGGCAATCTTTTTATCCTTTTCGTTCATATTCATCTCTTCCTGCATTTAAGGTATCTCTTATTTGTCTAACCATTTCAGCGGGTAACGGCCCCATTCATTTACGGCGTCACCTATTGCGAGGAGTACATCGTCGGGCACCTGAAACGGGATCTCTCCGTGATTATCGGACAAGATAAAGCCGCCTCCTTTGCCTGCCTTTGCAATGGCGTCTTTCACTATTGCCGTAGTTTCCTCCTGACTCCAACGTCTCATCTCTATACCGTTGAGGTTTCCCAGCACGGTTATTCGTCCTTTACAGGCATTTTTTATCATTTGCAAATCCTCCAGTACACTGACGCCAACTGCCGCGGTGCCCGTTTGTATCACATCTTCTATTATAGAATAACACCTTCCTGCCGCGAAATGCGTTGCCGTCGGACCTTTAATCCTGGACAGTGTCCGTCTTGCTATATTATGCCCAGTCCTCAAGTATAAGTCCTTATCTACTATCGTTGTAGAAGACACTGGGTCAAAGTAACCGACAGCCGTACATCCGGCGTCAAACTGCGCATTTGCCCATTGAACACAGAAATCTTCATTTATTCTCATCAGATGCTCAAATAGCTCCTTGTGTTCATAAATAAGCTCAATGTACTTACCAAAACCCATCTGCATTACCGGAAGCGAGAAGGGCGACACAACAGTGCCGATAACCGGAATATCGTCTCCAACCTTCTCCTTCATCAACCTTTGGGCCTCTAAGGCCTTCGTAAGACACTTACAATCCTTCACATCAGGAGGCACCAGGCCTCTGATGTCCTCAAAGTCCTTTATAAATGGCATACCAGAATTAGGCGGGCCGTCATCTCTGAAGATTACCTCACCACCCCATGCCTCTATCTCTATCGGCGCATAGTAATATCCATTTACACAGTCATTGCCGAATTTCCTGCACACCCTGACCTGTCCTTCCGCAACGTTTTCGGGTTTTGAGAAATACTCCTTTATAGACAGCCCCAACTCTTTTGCGCCATGCATTGTAAACACAAGGAACATGGGCACCCGGTCAGGCTCCTCATGTCCAAGCGTAGTTAAAATCCTCTGCATCGGCGTCATACGTAAGGACATCATACCCCCCTGTCCGTTTCTATTGCGTGTATAATGTTTATCGCATCCGACACGGTCTTTCCCATGTAGTCGGCTTCTACCTCTTTATATAATTTATCGTCAAAGTTAAACGGCGCGCCGCCAACGACGATTGTTACAGCTGCCTGCCTTTCCTTCAATCTTTTTCTTAACTCCTTTATACTCAGCGCCGAGGGGAGCATAAGTACCGAGATCAAAAGGACATCAATTTTATCTTTGATTATATGCTCTGTAAGGCTGTCAACCGATAGCCCATTGCCATAGTCGACTATTTCATAGCCTGCCGCGTGTAAAAAACCTTTGACTATCTGTTTACCAAGCGTATGAAAATCTTCCAGTGTGGCTATGGCAATTGTTAGCTGCCTTTCCCTTATAATACAATCGCGTGGTATTATGTCCTGGAGAATCTCATTACATATTTTCCCGCTCATATAGACCTGTGACAGTGACACCTTATCTATCCTCCAGCCTTCGCCGATTTGCTCCAAAGAAGGTACAATAACCTTTTCCACAACCTCAACGGGCTGATATGCCTCTCTTGCCTGAGCCAATGTCTCTTTTGCTTTCATCTTATCGACAGACAATAGCGCCTGAACCATATCTTTGATATATTTATCAGCCTTGTCAACCTGATTTTCCATTATGTATCCTTCACACATTTTTAAACAGCGGTTATATAATAACAGATTTTATTATTTTTTAGGGCTATCCTTTATGCCAACGCAAAACATAGCGCCCTGGTCAGGTTCAGCCTGGAGATTGGCTTTTCAATTCATTAATTAAGACGCGGCTTGTGTTATAATATCAAGCAAACAATGGACAATGAATCAAAGAAAAAGACACCGGCAGTATGCGGCCGCCACAGGTACTGCCAGTCCTATCCGCTAAACGCGATTATTGAGATATCGAAGGCCGCCGGAAGGGAAGTTCAGTTAGAGAATCTTTTAAAGGTTATCATTGATAAGACCTCTGAACTGATGGACGCCGACCGATGTACGATATTTATCTGTGACGAGACGGCAAACGAACTCTGGAGCTATGTCGCCATTGGAATCGATATGGACGAGATAAGATTTCCCCTTGGCGCGGGCATTGCCGGGGATGTCGCACTGACCCGTAAAACAGCCAATGTCCCGGACGCGTACGAAGACACAAGGTTTAACGCTGAGTTTGACACAAGGACAGGTTATCGAACGAAGTCGCTCCTATGCTGCCCGATGGTAAACGTCGAAGGCAGACTAATCGGCGTCCTTCAGGCCATAAACAAAAACACCGGCAGCCAGTTCGACGAGGACGACGAGACCCTAATTGAGTACTTAGCGGGATACTCCGCCATCGCCATTGAGAGGGCATTTCTGACGGACAGATACGTAGAATATAAGAAAAATCAGCAGATAATGGACCTGGCCCGCGAGATTCAGATGAACATGCTGCCCGTGGATTTCTCCAGCATCTGCGGCAACTCAGACGCCGAGGTATACGCCTTTATCTCTGCGGCAGCCGATGTGGGCGGTGATTTCTATGACTTTTTCTTCATCAGGGAAAATGTCTTGTGTTTCGCCATTGGAGACGTCTCAGGAAAGGGCGTACCGGCGGCCCTGTTTATGGCGGTAGCCAAGACCCTCTTTAGTTCGATAGCCAGAGAAGGCGCAAGCCCGGGGCAGATACTGCATCGCCTGAACCAGGAACTCTCAAGGGCGAACGAAATGATGATGTTCGTGACTATATTCGTTGGAATTCTGGATACCGTTTCCGGCGCATTCATCTATAGTAACGGTGGGCACAACAGCCCATATATCCTCAACTGTGACGGCACAATTGAAACACTGGCCGCTGCCGCGGGGCCGGCCGTAGGATTAATGAATACCGCACACTACACAGAGGACATGGCAACTCTCAAGCGCGACTCCATAATGTTTCTCTATACGGACGGAATCGACGAGGCAAAGGACAAAACAGGCAGGATGTTCACAGTTCCAAGGCTTGAGGATGTGCTGCGTAATATAGCTGCCGATTCACTACAAGGTGTGTCCGATAAGGTATTGTCCGAGGTGGCAGGCTTTACCGCGGGCGCGCCGCAGTCTGATGACATCACCATATTGTCCGTCAGATTAAACGGCGGCTTATCCAAAGGGCGTACTTATGTGACATCCGTTGAGTGCGAGATAAAGAGCATCCCGGTGATTTTAAATATCCTCGGCGAAGTACTCCAGGACCAGGGCTACGATAACCACTTTTCCTTCGATGTTAAGGTTGCCGTTGACGAGGCCTGTACGAATATAATAAATTATAGCTGTACGGGTAATGGAAAAATAGAAATTTCAATAGAAAATAATAATCGTGCTTTTATCGTGGCAATAAAATACCCTGGTCAGCGCTTTGCGCCCGATGATGCCTCAACACCTGATATAGACTCGCCGCTGGAACAACGGCGTATAGGTGGGCTTGGCATATTTTTCATGAAACAGCTGATGAATAAAATAGATTACGTTCACACAAACGGGGTCAACGTTTTAACCATGACAAAATACTCAGAGGTTAAAAACCCCTAAACAAACACAAGGGAGGACAACAGTGAAATTCGACGCAAAAAAAGAAGAGGGCGCTACCCTGATATTTGACTACAGGACACAAAATGACACACTGATTATTACTATGAGCGGCAGTATGGACAGCTACACCGCCCCGGAATTCACCAGGGCGATAGATGAGAAATTGGCCGAAGGACATGGAAAGTTTATCGTGAATCTGGATAATCTCAACCACCTGAGCAGTGCCGGGCTAAGGAGCATTCTCGTAGTACTGAAGAAAATCACCGGCTCACAGAAAAAAATGTACTTCGTCTCAGCAAACGAGGACGTCAACCGGATATTTAAAATGGCGGGAGTTTATAACAGCATGTTTACCGTATACGAATCGGAGGAGGATGTGTTTAAGCTCCAATCATAAGCCTTCGACCCTGATGCGATATAGATAAATCGTCCGTACTCGTGATACAATATATATCATCATCGCGCGGCTGCATGGCCGCTGCCGGAATTTTATGACTATTGGAGGGATAAATGCCGTTTAAGGATGCTTCTGAGTGCTGGAGAGAAATACTGTCAGACCCTAAAGAGAATGTTAAACTGCTCTCTGAAATAGAACATTTCGCAAGGGTAAACAAGGACACAACGCTCATAGTCTTTGGGACTTCCGGCTGGCGCGGGGAGATAGGCCTCGACTATACGTTTAATAACATGATGATTGTAACAGAGGCCATAATTGCGATGTTTAAAGAAGAGGACCCGGCAGTACTTCAGGCCCTTGGCGTAAAAGATTTTAAAGACATTCAAAAAAGGGGCGTCATCGTAGGGCATGACAACCGTTTCTTAGGGCCGGAATTTGCCATGGCGGCAATAGGCCTTTTAAACAGAGAGGGCATCGCGGCATACTACTCCGGGGAGACCACAACGCCTGAGTTTTCAGCAGCCCTTGAAGAACTCGGCGCCGCCGCCTCAATAAACCTTACCCCATCACATAATCCCGCCCGCTGGGCCGGATATAAATTTAACCCATCAGACGGCGGCCCTGCAGGCCCCGAAATAACAAAGGTCATTGAGAGGTTTGCCAATAAGATGATGGCCGATAAGGCAATTATCCACGATGCCCCCGCTAAGGACTACAAAACTATTGACCCCGTTGACCTCTACGAAAAATACATAACAAAGAGAAAGACCTTAAAGCTTGATGCGATTAAAAAGTTTATTGCCGAAAAAGACGTCTTCATCTGCATAGACCACGTACACGGCTCAACGCGGGGAAGGCCACAGAGGCTGCTTGGAGAGAACCAGAAGATAAAGTATCTGAGACTGGAAAACGACTACCTCTTTGGGGGAATCGCCCCTGAGCCTTCGTCAAAAAACATGCAAATGGTGACGGATGCCCTGAGGGCCTCAGGTGCGGCCCTTAAGCTTGGCGTTATCATGGACCCTGACGGCGACAGAATCAGATTCACCGACGGCACAACTGAGCTGCCCATGAACGGCTTTGGCGCGCTGGCCTTTCATTTTTTCCATAAATATAAGAAATTAAACGGCATCGTAGCAAAATCCGTTGCTACCAGCAACTTCGTCAACGCCATTGCTGAAAAACTCGACATCGGGCTGGAAGAGACAATGGTGGGGTTTAAAAACTTCAGACCCTACATGCTCCCCGGCGCTAAAGAAAGGGCGATTATTACATTCGAGGAGAGCGACGGCATCTCCGGCTATAACCACACGCTAGAGAAGGACGCCATGTTCGGCCTCCTCGTTGCCATAGAGATGATGATCTCAACCGGAAAGAGCATCGGGGCGTATTTTAAGGATGTCCAGGAGGAATTCGGCTACTTCTACCCTGACCGCTCCGGCGTGGAGGTTGACCGCGCACTTGTAGGCAAACCCCTTGTAGAGAAACTCTCCAAAATCAAGGACAGCCTTAAAGTAGGCTCTACTGTAACATTCGGAAACAAGACAAAGTCTGTAAAGAACATAATAACCCTCGACGGGACTAAGGTAGTATTCGACGATGACTCGTGGCTGTTAATCAGGCCCTCGGGGACTGAGCCAAAGGTGCGCTTTTACATCGAGACGCGCTCAGAGGACGAAAAAGACGTGATGTTCAAAAAGGCCGAAGAGATAACTAAGGCCGCAATATCGGCATAAAACCATGGCAGTGAGACAGTATGCCGTCAAACGCTGACGTTTCAGTTACAGCATTTATCGTAAACGCCTCAAGGGCGCGACTTGAGGCGTTAAGTGGCGATATATATGCTAAACTCTGGGTTACGGAGGAGGCGCAACGCCTGTGGGATGAGTTCTCCCGCGAGGTCTACCCGTATGACGATGTGAATTTAAGCCTGAGGCACAGGTTCTTTCTTGACCACCTTCGGGCCTTTATAGGCAAATATAACAATCCGCTTTTTGTTAATGTAGCCGCTGGGTTAACGTCATATCCATTGTTGCTTGATAAACCCTGCCGGTGCGTTGAGACTGACTTTCCGCATGTCATGGACTTTAAAAAAGATAAGATTCTCAAGTGGCAACAAGAGGTATCATCCCATCCCGCCAGACGGAGTATTATTCCCTGAGCCTGGAAAATAAAGTTAAGCGGGAGAGATTCGGCAAAAAGATGCTCCTCTACGAAGACCACCCCGCCATAGTCATCATGGAGGGGCTGCTGTATTATCTGACTATGGATACTATAAACGCCCTGTTTAAACTTTATGCGGCAACGCTTCCCACGGGCTCTTTGGTCATCTTTGACTTCTGGGGACCGGACGCGGACACTTACCCCGCCGTAAGAGGGCTTAAGCAGTATCTGTCCAGACGCAGAGCCATGCCGGCTCGTGGCTTCACATATCTGGATATGCAATACATTAGCGAAATTGAAGGGTTTAACGTAATTGAGCATACCGATATAGCCGCGCTTGAGCGTCAGTACTCGGAAAGCCGCGTCTTACAAGACCGCAACAACAGGCTTCCTGGCGAATATGTTGTTCTCGGCAGGCAGTCATACCAATTGGGATTAATGTGATGCTTGACAACCCATTGGTAATAAAGCTATATTTAAATGTAATTAAAGACAGACGCTGGCGTATCCTTCTTAAGGTGTTAAGATGAGGAGATAGGTTGGAAATTCATGATAAGTATGATTTATCGTTTTTTGATGTTACAGGCAATTGTAACTTAAGATGTCCGTTCTGTATAAACGACTGGTCAACAATAAGCGGCAACACACATGTCAATGAACGGACGTTGGAGAATGTCTTAAAGCTCCTTCCACTATTGAATAGTTTTTATCTGTCATGTTATTTCGAGCCGACAATACATCCCGATTTCGAGTCGATAATTAAGGCAATCCCCGTTGAGCACAGTAAAAAGGTACTATTCACAACAAATCTATCGAGAAAACTCACGGACGGCGTGATTGAGGCCTTAAGCAACAGCGGCTTTAACTACATAAACGTATCTCTGGATTCCTTAAATCCCGAAGTATTTGAGAAAATGCGAAAGGGTGCGCGATTTGATGTATTTTATGACAATCTCCGGCGTCTGACAGAGGCCTTCTCAGTTAACCATGGTGCCCCTCCACTTAGATACATCACAATGTTGAACAGACATAATATTGACGAGATACCTGAATTAATAGAGAACTGCGCGTCAAACTATCTGTCTACCATGAACGAACTCAGGACTATTGTACCGATGGCACATATAGACAAGGGCTGGATAAAAGAAAATGATATAACAGATGAAAGGCGTGCCGCACTGTGGGAAAGGCTTTTTAATTTCCCACATAAGTGGATGTTTGTCGACTACGGCAAGAGGACTGAATACGATGAATTTTTCGATTCGCTGGAAGATCCGGGAGAAAAAATGATTTACTTCGTACCGCCATTTATTGGGCTTCGAATCTCATCGGAAGGAATTGCACAACTCAGCCACATGGGTATTGAATCCAGATATGATATTAATAAAATGGACGACCCCTATGGTGTGTTTAAAGAGATCCTGGCACTGCACAGCCTTGATGTAGAACGAGCCAGGGAACTTAAAAAAAATCATGAAGAAAAACTTAAAATCATAGAAGAGAAGAATGAAATTATAACAGATAAAAATACAGCAATAAGCATAAGAGACACATCTATAGCCAATCTGACAATCGAGAGAGAAGCCCTAACTAACGATAAATACAACTTAGCTGCCGAGATGGCAACAATAAAGGCAACGTATTTCTATATGCTATCTCAAAATGATACTAAAGGAATTTGGAGATCATTCAGACACTCGGTTGGAAAACTCCTGTTTAAGAACAACTCTGCCCTGAAAAGCAGTATAAAGAAATTTTTGCATTTAGGAAAGTGAAGCCACACATGCGTGTTTCCTTTATAATCCCAAACTGGAACCATAAAGAGCTTCTAGACCAATGTATTAACTCAATTAAGGCATTAACCGGCGACGCTGAAAAGGAGATAATAGTCGTTGACAATGCCTCAGAAGACGGCAGCGCAGAGCTTTTAAGAGTGAAGCATTCTGACGTTATCTGCCACGCTAACAGTAAAAACACAGGCTACGCAAAGGCAACCAACATAGGTGCGTCCATGTCAACCGGGCAGATGCTGTTTTTATTGAACAACGACGTAAGGCTCTATCCAGATTGCCTGCAGAGGCTGCTCACCTGCCTGGACAATAACA
The DNA here is from genome assembly GCA_002753305.1 of Nitrospirae bacterium MYbin6. Lineage (GTDB taxonomy): Bacteria > Nitrospirota > Thermodesulfovibrionia > Thermodesulfovibrionales > Magnetobacteriaceae > Magnetominusculus. The sequence continues at coordinate 65,526 of PEAC01000003.1, read as the reverse complement.
AGCGGGCAGGGGCGGTAGCCCCGTTGTTGTACTATCCGGACGGCAGACTTCAGATCTCATGCCGACGTTTCCCGTCGCCCGCGGCATTGATATTAGAGCAGATTGGTATATACGAGCTTGGCCGCTTTAAGAAATGGAAGATGACATATGAGGAGCATTTCTGCTCAGACGAGATATTGCAGCCAATGGCCTCGGTACTTCTTATAAAGAGGGAATGCTGGAATGAGGTAGGCACGCTGGATGAGGGTTTTCCGATCTTTTTTAACGATGTAGACTGGTGTTACCGCCTGTACACCAGGACTAAATATACGATTGCCCTCTGTCAGGCCTCAGGGGCGATTCACCACGAAGGGGCAACAGTAAATCGTCTGGGAATCAGAAAGAAGATAAACTTCTACAGGGGCCTCATCAGCTTTTACATGAAGCACTATCTGCGGTAGTTAAGTCCTCTTAAACATCTTTTGAAGATCACCCGTGCAGATGTATATCCTCGTGGGCCTGCCGTGAGGACAGTGCTGAGGGTCTTTGGCGGCATTGAGGTCGTCAATCAGCCTTGACAGCTCCCTGTCTGACAAGACGGCCTTCCCTCTAACCGAGCTGTGGCAGGCTATGCGCTTGGCGATAATGTCTTTTATCGCATCTATCGGAGAGTCTGCCGTTACTTCAATCAGGCTTGAGGCAATGTCCGAGAGAATTCCCTGAATGTCCGCGCTCAGAAGCTCGGCAGGCAGAGACCTTATTATAAACATGTCCTTTCCAAAGTCCTCAATTTCGATGCCCATGTCATTTAAGAGCCTGATATTGCCACAAAGAAGAGAATACTCCTTCGCTGACACGCTGACATTATATGGAAACAACAATCTGCCGGATATAAGCCCGTGCATGTCTTTAAACTTCTCATATAGTACTCTCTCATGCGCGGCATGATGGTCAATAATGCAGAGGCCGTCTCTGTGGGCGTAGGCCGCGTAAACATCTCCGAGGTAGATGTAATCCCGCGCGTATGGCATGGCCAACGGGACTGAGTTGTGGACGGTGGGGGCGGCAAAATTATCAGGATATGGCTTGTCTATATTTTTTGAGAACGGATCCACTACATCTTTCTGTTTTGCGATATTGAAAACATCCCGGGGCATTTCAACCGGTACTGTTTGCGCGGGGTCTGGCTGTGTGCTTTTAATGATGGATTTGGCGATGCACGACATGATAGTGCGATAAATGGAGTCGCGGTCTGCAAATCTGACCTCTTTTTTTGTCGGATGGACATTGAAGTCGACCTCCGCGGGATTCATATCGACATACAGGAAAAATATGGGGTGAGACTTGTCTTTGAGTAATGTCTTGTATGCCTGGTAGACGGCATACCTCAGGACATTGTCCTTAATCGGCCTGTGATTGACAAACATGTACTGGTGGCTTCTGGAGCGCCTGTAAACCCCCTCTTTTGAGGCAAACCCCTGTATAGACACCTCGTGAGAATCTTTATTGAAGTACTGAAGGCCGTCCAGGAACTCAGTCCCAAAGAGCTGCTGAATCCTCTCGTCAATGCCTGAGGCACCCGGCAGGTTCATCGACTCACGTTCGTCTACATTGACGGTGAATTTCACATTGATATACGACAGTGCCGCTTGAGTAATCACATCCAGGACATAAAACAGCTCGTTTTGCGTACTTTTGAGGAATTTCTTTCTGGCAGGTGTGTTGTAAAAAAGCTCTCTAACCTCTATGATGGTACCAACTCCGGCGCGTTCACTGACGTTTTTAACTGTGCCGCCATGAATCTCAACGGTTGTGGCCAGGGTCGTGCCTGCCTTTGCGGTGGTTATTGACATCCTGGAGACGGATGCAATGGATGAGAGGGCCTCACCGCGAAACCCCAGCGTCTTCAGCGCGGATAAATCGCTTTCACTGCGTATCTTGCTTGTTGCGTGCCTTTTAATAGAATTAAGGGCGTCCTCTGGCTCCATGCCCATGCCGTTGTCCACGACGCGTATGAGATGCTTGCCTCCGTTTAGTATGTCGATTTTTATCTCAGCGCTGCCAGCGTCAAGGGAGTTCTCAACGAGTTCCTTCACCACGGAGGCGGGCCTTTCAATAACCTCACCGGCGGCTATCTTATCTATCAGTGTGTTGTCTAATACCTCGACAATCGGCATTACAGGCCTAGCGCTGTGCTTACGGATGGAAACTTTGACATGTCCGTGTGCGGTATAAACATAGCGGACATGTATTCGTCCATGTAATCCCCTACTACCGACAACTCTATGTATGTCATTTTAGAGGCAATAGACTCAAGCTCCATCCTTAAGGCATCGGACATCAGAGACAGATAAGCCCCAATAATTGAAGTGTTGCCTAAAAATACGTACTTATCTTTGGGTAAATCGGGAATCATACCTAACATCACGGCCTTTTCCACGTTCAGAGAGTTTCCAAAACCACCGGCAACATACACCTTATCCAACACATCGAGCGACAGCCCCGCCTCACGCAGCAGTAATGACACGCCGGCGAAGATTGCGGCCTTGGCCCTGATGAGATTTTCCATATCGACCGTCGTAAGCACAATGTCCCTGTTGCCCCCGCTGTAAATCAGGAACTCCAGTCCGTCCTCACCCTCCCTTACCAGAGGGGTCTTTGCGGGATTAAAAACGCCCTTTTGATTAATAATGCCGGTCTTCCAAAGCTCAACAATCGCGTCAATCATACCTGAGCCGCAAATGCCTGCCGGCTCTTCGCCGCCGATTACGCTGATAGAGGGCTTAAGCGTGACGGGGTCAATGGCAATCGATTCGATAGCGCCGGGGGTTGCCCGCATTCCAAACTTTATACCGCCACCCTCGAAACACGGCCCTGCCGAACATGCCGCCGTCATAATCCATTCATCGTTGCCAATGGCCACCTCGGCATTTGTTCCAATATCCATAAAGAGCGATATACCGGTACTCCTGTGCATCTTTGAGGCAAGAATCCCGGAGACTATATCACCACCGACATAGCTGGCTACCGAGGGGGCGGTATAGACGGGGGCCTGCGGATTAATATTGAGACGCGCGTCAGAGGCGTGCCAGATAGGATAGATATTTACGGCAGGTATATAGGGGTCTTCTCTGATTGAGGCCGGGTTCAGTCCCCAGAAGATATGGGACATTGTGGTGTTTCCAGAGATGGAGGCCGCCTCAATCCCGCATGTATCAATATTGTGTTTTTCACGGAAGAAATCGACTATTGTGTTAATGTCTCCAACAACGGCGTCCCTGAGGTCTGAGAGGCCTCCGCCTTCGGTAGCGTGGACAATTCTTGTAATAACGTCGTCGCCGAATTTCGTCTGAGAATTATACGTCGAGCCTATGTCGATAACATCGCCGGTAGTGAGAGAAACGAGATAGACAACAACCGTGGTAGTGCCTATGTCAACGGTAAGGCCATATTGTCCGGCGCATCGCCCAGAGGGTATGAGAGAGATACCCTCAAAGGCATTACCAGAGGTCTTTGCATATGACAAGACTGCATTGAAATCGCCCTCTCTGAGCTTATCCATAATGGTTGAGACAAACTCATAAGAAAAATGTACATTTACAATGCCAAACTCTTCAAGGCAGCGGCGGAGTCGCTCAAGGTCTCCGATGTTGTCATTAATGCTGGGCGGTGGAAGCGACAGAGAGACGCGCTTTGTGAGAGGGTCAATCCCGGTGTCATAGGATTTCAGATAGCCGGCCGTGTCTTTAAAAATGCTGACGGCTATCTTGCCGCCAAGTACCAGCCTGGAGTGTTCAGGGATTTCAATTTGCAGGTCTGAGTCGGCCCTGGCCTGGCAAGAAAGTACAAGCCCCTCGCTGCGCTCTTTCTGGCCTATCTTTGCGTAGGACTTAACGTCTACATCCCCGCTTAATACCTTAACGGTACACTTTCCACAGGTACCCTTAGCGCCGCACGGTGAGACAAGAAATATGCCATTGGCCTTCAGGGATTCATATATGGTTGCACCTGCTTTTGCTTCAATTGTCTTACCGCTGTGAATCGATATCTTCATACAATGGCCCCTTTATAATGAATTAATTTATTGATTCAAGTGCACGCAATACATGCGCTGGAGCTTAGGAAAGGTCCTCTTTCTCTACGGCGTTATGAATTACTATGGCCACGCCTATGGCGTTGTCCTTATCGTCTGAAATCGATATGGCGCTGTAGTCAACAGGTCTTTTTGTACCTTTTTTTGTGGTCAGCATGCAGTCCGTACCGATGGCCATACCGTCGTCAATAGCCTTTTGCAGAGGATTGCAGGGTGAGACATTAAATACCCTGTGCAGCTCCTCTCCAATGGCCTCGTTTTGGTTGAAACCGGTGATAGCGGCAGCCCCGTTGTTCATAAACATCACGGTTCCGTCTGTGTCTGTTGTGATAATGGCGGCAGACATCAGCTTTAAAATGGCAAGCAGCCAACGCTCACTCTCCTTCAGCCTTCTCTCCATTTTATGTTTGTATAAGGCAAACTCTATATTTATGAACAATTCCCGCGGCTCAAAGGGTTTTAAAATATAACCAAAGGGCTTGGTGGCCTTTGCCCTTTTTAGTGTCTCAAGGTCAGAGTAGGCAGTCAGGTAAACGATTGGGATGTCAAACCGGCTGTGAATAATCATGGCCGTCTCTATACCGTCTAGTTCGCCTTTGAGGACAACATCCATCAGTATGAGCGAAGGCAGCGCTTCATCCAGCTTTTTAATCGCCTCCTCACCCGACGACACTATGTCTATGCCGGTAAACCCAAGCTCAGATAATCTGTCCTTAATGCTCATTGCAACAATGCTCTCATCCTCAACTACGAGGATATGGGCAGATGATCCTGTAATCTCATCATCCTCATCCATCATTAAACACCTCTCTTATTGTATTTTAGCTCTTTAAAAAATATCCTGAAACTAGTCCCATTGGCAGAGTCAAACTCAATCGAGCCGTCTAATTGTTCAGTGACGAGGGCATTTACGAGCCTTAGCCCAAGCGTTTTTGCGCTTTTTAAGTCAATCCCGGCAGGCATCCCCACCCCTGTGTCACTGACAGTAAGCTTAAACCGGCCCTTACTCAAATTCTCGAGTCTGATAAATAACTTGCCCCTTCCATCGCCCTTAAAGGCGTGTTTAAGCGAGTTTGAGACGAGTTCATTGACGATTAACCCACAAGGCACAGCGGTGTCTAACCCGATTGTCGCCTTTTCTATGTCAGTTGCCATTGAGATGTTCGCCGTATCAATGCAATATGACCTGTACAGGTGCTCAAGGAGATTAGTAAGGTATTTTGCGAAATCGATCTCTGCCATATTGTCCGATTGATAGAGCTTCTCATGGAGCAGCGCCATGGTTTTCAAGCGATTTTGGCTGTCCTTAAACATGTGAAGCGTTTCGGGGTCTTTGATGTACTTTGTCTGCAAGTCAAGGAGGCTTGAGACAATCTGAAGATTATTTTTTACCCTGTGGTGGATCTCACGAAGGAGTACCTCTTTGTCTTTCAGAGATTGAGTTGCGAGCTGCTCGGCCTTGGTACGCTCGATAATCTCATTTTGCAGCAAATCGTTTGTGTTTTGAAGTTCGGCAGTGCGTTTATCGACAAGCTCCTCAAGATGATTGCGATAACGCAAAAGCTCCTCCTCCATCTTTGCCCTTTCCGTGAGTTCGTCCTTGAGGCTTAGTTCTACTTTTTTCAGGGCAATTGAGTGCTTGACCATTCCGACGAGTTCATATACATTGAACGGCTTGCGCAGAAAGGCACTGACGCCAAGCTCAAAGCATCTGTCCATTTCTTCGTCGCTGCCATGCCCCGTGAGGACGATTACCGAGCATGGGTCCATAGGTGAGAGCGATATCCTTCTGAGAAACTCAACGCCATCCATGACCGGCATCCTGAGATCAAGGATAATCAGAATAGGTCGTACCTCCTGATAAAGGGCCAGGCCTTCTTTGCCGTCGTTGGCTGAATATATCTTAAAGTTGAATGGCCGCAGATGCTTGGTAATCGCGTCTATAATAATCTGTTCGTCGTCAAGTATGAGAATCTTATCGTTTTGCATTAGCGCTGCCATCCACTGGTAAAGTTATCGTAAAAACGGTACCCTTGTTGACTGTCGAATCACAGTGAATCGTGCCGTTGTGCTCGCTTATAATGCCGTAGACAATAGAAAGGCCAAGCCCGGTGCCCTTTCCTACCTCTTTGGTGGTAAAAAATGGCTCGAATATCTTGTCGATAATCTCATTTTTAATACCAGAGCCATTGTCGGTAAACCTGATAATTACCGATTCCTTTTTCGCGGAGAACCGCGCGGCGATACGAATCACGGCATCTGCCTTGTCAATAGGTAAGGCGTCGATGGCATTTTGCAGGAGATTGATAAACACCTGCTCAAGCTGATTGGCGTTTCCGGCAAGTGCCGGCAAATTGCTGTCAATATTTCTGACGAGAGAAATGTTACTGAGCCTTATACGCTCACCCATGAGAAGCATAGTGTTGTCAATAATGGATTCGATATTTATGGCCTGCATCTCAATGTCGTCTCTGCGCCCAAAGGTTCGCAGATGCTGAATAATATCCACAATGCGCCCAACCTGGTTATACGCAGTAATGGCGTCATTCATAGTATCTGCCAGGTCAAGCCTGTTATTTTTAACATCCATTAAGAGGCCTTGTACGAAACTGCTGATATAGGTAAGGGGTTGGTTAATCTCATGGGCTATGCCTGTAGAAATCTCTCCAAGTGTAGCCATTTTTGACGATGACAACATCTTGATCTGGATACGCCTGGTCTCTTCTTCAAATTTTTTCATCTCTCTCATGTCGTGGGCTACAAGGATAGTGTCGTTACCTTTTTTTCCGAGCCTGGAGAGATTGGCAAGGACGGGAATCGTGGCATGTTGCCTGGTCTTCATATTCATCAAGACATCCTTAGCGATACCGTTTCGCTGTGCCTCACGTATATATTTAATGACATCGTCGCTGATATTGTCCTCAAATATGTCGGAAACCCTTTTCCCGACGAGTTCACAATCGGAATAATCAAGCAACTGAAAGGCCGACTGGTTGACGGTTTTAACAATGTGGTCCGGCCCGACGACAATCAGCGCGTCGGTCAGGGAAGACAGAACGGTCTCAAGATATGTATTTGCGTGAAGGAGCTCACCAGTCCTTTCCTTTACGCGAAGCTCAAGTAAATCGTTTATTTTCTCAAGGGCCTCTTTGGCCTTTTTAATCTCCGTAAAATCGTGGAAAATTCCACGCGCCACCGTGGGCCTGCCCTCTTCATAGCTGCAATTTACACTTCCAATAACAGCAATGGAGCTGCCATCCTTTTTGACAAACGACATCTCGATATTGCTTATAGAGCCGCCATCTAAGACCATATTAAACAGGGCAATACATTTGTCTCTGTCATCGGGATGAATGATGTTGTTTAATGTGAGAGCGGCCACCTCAACATCCGTGTAACCTAAGGTATCCCGCCACGAGCGGTTGACATATAAAAACCTGCCCTCGGAATTGATAATCTGAATCATATCGTGGGCATTGTCGAAGAAGTCCTGGAGTTCCTCCTTGTTTTTTCTGACCTCCTCTTCGGCCAGTTTTCGTTCGGTAATGTCTGTAACAAGGCCGTCATAGGCAACCAGCCGGCCATCTGATTCGTACCTGGGGACAGGGGTATTACGCACCCACTTGGTATGTCCGTCCTTGTGAATGATACGGTGTTCAATTGCCTGAAAGATCCCGCCATGCAAGACCTTTTTCCCGAGCCTGACAACGGAATTTCTGTCTTCGTCAGGTACCATACGCAGCCACAGGAACGAGTCCGCCACAAACTCCTCGGACGTATATCCTGTAACCGCGACACAGCCCGGCCCGTGAGTAGTCGATACAGGCTCACCGTCTCTTATCTCTACGGTGTATATATAATCGGTTATCGCGCCAAGGAGCCTCTTGTATCTGTTTTCGCTTTGCCTGAGGGCATCGTCTGCGAGCTTTCTGTCCGTAATATCCGAGATAAGGCCGTCATAGGCAATGAGTCGACCTGCTTTGTCATGTCTGGGGACGATGGTATTTCTTATCCACCGGATAGAGCCGTCCTTATGCCAGATACGATGTTCTATAGGGGAGACGGTCTCACCACTAAGCACACGTAACGCTATGGAGCTGACAAAATCGCGGTCGGCCTCGTGAATCATTCTATACCACAGATACGCGTCTCTTTCAAACTCATCTGACGAATATCCGGTAACGGCGATGCAGCCCGGGGCATGGCTGGTAGAGACCGCCTTTCCATCACACACCTCTACGGTGTGCATATAGTCGGTGATAGCGCCGACAAGGCGTTTATATCTGTTTTCGCTCTGCTTTAGGGCCTCTTCGGCCTGTTTTCTCTCAAGGATTTCCGCATGGAGTTTTTTATTGATATTATCGAGTTCCAGGCTGCGCTGAAAGACCCTTTCCTGCAAGACGATATTGCTCTCGAATAGAGACGTAATATTGCTCTCGACCCTGTCCTTAAGGGACTTCCTGAGGTTGTCGACAAAGGACAACTTATTTTTAATCGACTTTATCTTATCGTCTAACTCATCGCTAAACAACCGGCATATCTCCTGTTGAGTTAAGGCGAGAAAAATGTTTCACGTGAAACATTTTATATCTTGCAAATCCCCTGAAGGTCGAACGTTAGCGTGTTCCACTTGCTGCATCCGGGGCACCTTCCACTCCACTCGTCCAACTGTGTCTTGCAGTGTTGGCATATGTATGGTATCCATAACGCCTTCTTAATATCTATTAACCTCAGAAATTCCTCAACGGCCCTTTCAAGCTCACCACGCTTTAGATATATTCCGCCTCGTAACATGTGCAGCTCAGGATAGAATACCCCAGTATCAAATCCCTTTAGTGTGTCCATAGCATCATCCAGCATCTCAAGCCGGTAATACAGCTTGCCCTGAAACAACCTTAGTGTATCGCTTGCCATGTCCTCTGTTATTGCCGTCCTGTAGATCTTTAAAAGACGCGACGGCTCTCCAATTGTTATCAGCAGATCCTCAAGCCTTGCGAGTATTATTGGCGATTTTGTGCGCTCTCTTGCCTTCTCCAGATATGTTACGGCCTCTTCTATGGCCTCTTCTTTCAGCATCACCTCTGCTATCCCTAAATGCGCCGGAATAAAGTCCTCCTGTATCTTTATGATCTCCTTAAATTCCTTTTTTGCTGTCTCTATGTCACCATTTTCCAGGCTCTGCTTCCCGTTTTCATATCTATAGCCAAGCAGCTTATCCTTCTCTTTCTCAAGCTCTGCGGCATTTGCTATGGCATTTATTATCTGGCGCTGCGTCTGTATTACCTGTTCCCAATCTGTCTGCGTCTCATAGATTTCTCTCTTTTTGTAGAGCGCCGTCAGATTATCCTGTTCTAGCCCTAATACCCTCTCGCAATACTCCAGTGCCTCAGCGTCCTTCTTCATTCTCATCATTATGTCGGCTAATCTGCATAACGCCTCTATGTTCTGGTCATCTGACTTTAATACCTTTTGATAGTACTCGACTGATTTTATATTGTCAGACTTCTCATAGTAGATGTCACCTGTTTTTATTAGCGACGGTATATGCTCGGCGTTTTCTCTTAAGGCCAGCTCAAAGTCCTCCAGCGCCTCGTCCGTGTGCTTGCCTATCAGGTTGTGAATCGCCCTTGAGTAGTACTGCTCCACAATCTCGTCTTTCCTGCGCCTCTTCTGGAGCTTTTTCTCCTTTATGTAGTGCCGTGTGTCCCTCACTACAAATACCAAAAACATAAACGCTGCCCCTGTCGTTATTGAGGCCATTATCAGGGCTATCTGCGGCAGTTCGTAGTAAAATTCGTTCGTTATCATCAGCTTTACGGTATTCATGTTATATAAGGCCAGATAAAATATCGTAAATAGAAACACTATTATGATAAACGATATGAATTTAAACATCTGCCACTTCTTTTGCCTGGTTTTGGTGCTGCAGGGTCTCTTCTGTAACATCTATTCTTGGCGCGTCAAGCCAGAGTTTCTCCAACTCGTAGAATCTCCTGTATTCGTTGTCAAATATATTTACTAGTACGTCTCCACAGTCTATCAGCACCCACTTTGCATTCGCCAGGCCTTGCATACTTCTTGGGCGCTTGCCCAATTGTTTCAGCTTTGCCTCGACATTCTCTGCAAGTGCCTTTATTTGCGGCGGGTTTTCTCCAGTACATATCACCATATAATCGGCTATTGCCGTTATTCCTATTAACTGTAGCGTTATTATGTCGCTTGCCTGCTTCTCTTGTAATGCCTTTAGTGTTGTCTCTACCTTTTCCGTTATTTTCCGCACACGCTTCCTTTTAAGTATATTTTATTTTTTCAGCACTTATTTATATAGCTCATGGTTGATTATATATGATTCTACATTTTCGGGCAAGAGATATTTTATTGTCCTGCCCTCTCCTCTTAGCTGTCTGATTTTTGTCGATGAAATGTTTATCGGCGTTATCTCTGCTATGGTTATGCTTTTACCATTTTTCAGGCGTTTTATTGATATTGCCTGCCTGCTGTCCCCATTTATATCTTCCGCACCAATATATGGGGATTCCCATATCTTTTCCTTGTCTACCGTTGGCCTGGACATTACTACAAGCGCCACACCCGACAGGATTTCCTCTGCCTTATACCACTTTGGCATCTCTAAAAAGGCATCAAGTCCCAAAATGAAAAATAATTCGCTGCCACTCGTGCTATTCATTATCTCTTTTATCGTATTTATGGTATATGATACCTCATTTGTCCTGCATTCGATATCTGAGAGGGCAAAGGCAGGGTTGCCGGCTATAGCCAATCTGGCCATCTCAAATCTATGGTGTGCCTGAGCCACCGTCGTATCTCTTTTTAATGGCGGATTGTTTGATGGTATAAACAGCACCTGCTCAAGGGCCAGCAGCTCGCGTATCTCCTCTGCCGCCCTTAAATGGCCATTGTGTATGGGGTTGAACGTCCCGCCAAATAATCCTGTCCTGCCCCCCTCCGGTACTTTTCTCTGCAATTTTTCCATTTATACCACTACGGCCGAATTCTCTCATTCATATTGTGATAAATATTATACACTTGCGCGGTTTGAAAAATCACGCAATTTTCTTTTGGCTATCTGTTGTGATATACTTCTTCTGTATATCAGCACTGTTTTTTTAGTGCCGTTGTTAATTTGCTAATGTTAACCGTTGGAAATATAATATTTTTTTTAACAGGGCTTTCCGTTGGCGCTGTTATAGGATGGCTTGTTGTAAGCCGCCGGTTACTGAGCGGGCATTACCTGAAATGCTCCACTCTCGAAGGAGACATAAAGGCTGCCGCGGCTCAGATTGATTCTCTGAAGGGCCAGCTTGCCGATAAAAATAATGAGATTGCCGCCTTGCGCGACGACCTCTCAGAGGAAAGGCAATCCCGCGTGGCTATGCAGACACGCCTTGCCGCCTCAGACGAAAACCTCAAGGCACAGCAGCTCATTATCGAAAACGCAAAAAAAGACCTCACAGACACCTTCACCGCCCTCTCCTCGGTTGCCCTTAAGAGCACTTCCGAGGACTTTATCAGACTTGCCTCGGAGTCCCTTGAGAGAATCCTCTCTGAAACCAAGGGCAGCCTCGGCCTGCATCATGAAAAGATTCATGGCCTTGTCACACCACTCTCAGAGACCCTGAAAAAGTATGAGCAACAGATAACAGATCTTCAGTCCAAATGGGACAGAGACCACGGCAGCCTTCAGACTCACATTCAGAACATCGTCCTGTCAAATCAACAGCTTCAGAAGGAGACGTCAAACCTCTCTACAGCGTTGAAAAACCCGCAGGTCAGGGGACGCTGGGGCGAGATTCAACTTACCAGGACCGTAGAGCTTGCCGGCATGTCCGAGTACTGTGACTTCGACCTTCAGACCACCGTAGAGTCGGACAAGGGACGACTCAGGCCTGATATGATAGTACATCTGCCTTCCAACAGGGACATCGTTGTTGACTCAAAGGTCTCACTGCTTGCCTATATTGAGGCCATATCATCAGATACGCCGGAGGAAAACAGGGTGGTATTATTCAAAAAACACGCGCGCCACGTCAGAGAGCACATGGAGAGGCTGGCTCAGAAGTCATACTGGGAGCAGTTTAAGAAGTCCCCTGAGTTTGTTGTGCTGTTTCTTCCCGGGGAGTCATTCTTTAGCGCCGCACTCGAACATGATATTGCCCTTTTAGAAGACGCCGCCACAAAGAGGATTATAATCTCCACCCCCTTTACGCTGATTGCCCTCTTGCGGGCTATCGCCTTTGGCTGGCGGCAGGAGCAAATGGCCAGAAACGCCGAAGTTATCAGCAAGGCCGCCAAAGACCTATATGAGCGCTCCAATGTATTTATCAGCCACCTTGCAGACCTTGGCAAAGGAATCAAGAAATCCGTCGACGGGTATAACTCCGTCGTCACCTCCATTGACAAGAGGTTGCTCCCTACGCTTAGAAAATTTAAAGTCCTCGGCGTATCCGTCTCCGGGGAGACCGTCCCCTTAGAGGTTATAACACACGAACCATCAAGAAGCCTTCTGTCAAACGAACTCCTCTCAAGAGACTTATACCCGGACGAAGAGGTATGATCTGAAAATCAGGCAGCAGACAGAGGAAATTGAAAAAATAATTCTACACCCGCGCGCCGCTCTGAGCATCGCATCCAGAGGCCGCCAGACCGCTGAGAAAGAAGGCGATATACGCACCTGCTACCAGCGTGACAGAGACAGGATAATCCACTGTAAGTCGTTCCGGCGCCTGAAACACAAGACTCAGGTATTTTTTGCCCCAAAGGGCGACCACTACAGGACGCGCCTCACGCACGTCCTCGAGGTATCCCAAATCTCCCGCACCATCGCGCGCGCCCTCAGGCTCAACGAAGACCTCACCGAGGCCATCGCCCTGGGGCATGACCTCGGCCATACACCCTTTGGACACGCTGGTGAGGCAGTATTGCGAAAGATTCACTCCGGTGGGTTTGACCACTATGTCCAGAGCCTGCGGGTCGTCGATATTCTTGAGAAAAACGGAGCCGGCCTGAATCTCACCTATGAAGTTAGAAACGGCATCATTAAACACTCCAAGGGCATGGGGAAGATCCTCTCCGACTCGCCAGAAGAGATGCCCGACACGCTTGAGGGCCAAATCGTTCGCTTCTCAGACGTCATTGCCTACGTCAACCATGACCTTGACGACGCATTGAGGGCCGAGGTTATCCACAGGAAAGACATACCGGAAGATATCGCCTCGGTACTTGGCAAGTCTCACTCCAAGCGGATTGACACCATGGTCAGGGATCTGATTTACAGCACGCTTGACGCCTCAACGGAGCGAATCACCATGTCTGATGGCATCCTGTCTGCCGTAAACAATCTGCGCGGTTTTCTCCATGCCAGGGTCTATGATAGTGACAAACTAACGGTAGAGTTTCACAAGGCGAAGAACATCGTTGAAAACCTGTACCGGTACTACTGTGAGCATGTTGAGCTTATTCCAAACGCCATTGACGTAAAAAATGCTGACTCACACGGCGTGCTGCCGCATACTCGGGTCTGTGACTTCATTGCCGGCATGACTGACCGCTTTGCCCTAATGGAATTTGAGAAGATTTTCATACCGCAGCGCTGGACTGTTTTTTAGATTTTCAGGGCCTCAATGAGGCCGTCGGACATTTTCTTTGGTTTAAGCTCAGTTCCTACAGTTGCCAGCCTTACCTCAGCAGTTGATATTTTTGTCTCCATGTCCTTCAGGTATATTTTATGTCTGAACGTTATTGAGGCGTATGATATCTCTTCTATTTCTGTGTGAATGGTTAATATGTCAGCGTATCTGGCCGGTTTATGATACCTTATACCGACGTTCACGACGACAAAATACATCCCCTCGTTCATCATATCAAGGAGTTTTACGCCCCGCTTCTCAAGGTAATGCGTCCTTGCCCTCTCCAGAAACCCCAGATACTTGCCATAGTACACCACCCCGCCGCAGTCCGTGTCCTCGTAGTAGATTCTTACATCTATCGTATCTGGCACATTAACTCCCGTATTTCCTATGGCAGTTTTTCACCCGTGATTATGCGTATTACGTCATTATACATTGCAAAGGCCATCAGCATCAGCAAGAGCGCCAAGCCTATTTTTTGTGATATCGCCACGGCCTGCTCACTCAGGGGTTTTTTTCTTATCGACTCTATCGCCAGATATACCATGTGGCCTCCGTCGAGAATCGGTATGGGAAACAGGTTAAACACGCCGAGATTAATGCTTATTACGGCCATGAACATGACAAAGCTCATCAGGCCGCCCGATGACTGCTTGGCCGCCATTTGAAATATCATAATGGGACCGCCTATGGTGTTTGCAGGTATGATACGCTGGAAGAGTTTAACTAGCGAGACCAGCAGTAGTACGATTATCTCCCAGGTCTTTTTAAATCCCATAACGATGGAGTCAAAGATGCCATAGGATACCTTGTTTGAGTCTCCGCTTGGGGATATTCCAATCAGCCCCATATGCACCTCTTCGCCAAATATGTTTTTAGTCGTCTTGTTCTCCGGCGTTATAGCCAGTGTTCTTATGCCGTCTGAACCCTTAATTGTAATAGAGAGAGATTTGCCCGGGCTTTCATGGATTATTTCTGTCATCTCTTCCCAGTATTGTATCTTCGTATCGCCGATTTGCGTTATCATATCCCCTTGTTTAAGGCCCGCCCTTAGTGCCGGTGAGTCCTTCGCTACATCACCTACTACCGCGAGGTACCTGGGTACGCCCACAAAGAATATGGCTGTAAACAACAAAACTGCAAACAATATGTTAAATACGGACCCGGCGCACACCACTATCGCGCGTTTGTATACGGGCTGGGTAAAGAAGGCCTTTTCCTTTTCCTCTATCTCATGGGTGGCCTCTGCGTTTGCCATCTCATCACCGTGCATCTTCACATAGCCTCCAATCAGAAATGCAGACAGCACGTACTCCGTATCGCCGTATTTCCTGCCTATCAGTTTCGGCCCCATCCCCAGTGAAAATTTTGTCACCTTTATTCCCACTGCCTTTGCAAATATAAAGTGCCCAAGCTCATGCACAAATATCAATATCCCTAAAAGCAGTACCGCGTACACTATTGTCATCAAAATACCTCCGCCGCAGCGATTTTCTTTGCCTCGTTCCTTGCCCGTTTATCAGCCTCAAATACTGCATCGAGCGTTGCCCCGGTTACATTGTGTTTCATCATCACCTCTTCTATAATAACAGGTATTTGCGTAAAATTAATCATGCCCTTTAAAAACAATTTGACCAGCTCTTCGTTAGCCGCATTCACTGCCGCGGGCATTGTGCCGCCTGAGGCTAGTGCCTCATAGGCCAGCTTAAGGCAAGGGAACGACTCCGTGTCCGGCTTATGAAAAGTCAGCGCTGAGATCTCCTCAAGGCAGAGTCTTTTTATCACGTTATTCATCCTCTGTGGATAGCTCATCGCGTAGGCAATAGGCCCCTTCATATCCGGGACGGACAACTGTCCTATAATGCTGCCGTCAATCAGTTCCACCATAGAGTGTATAATGCTCTGCGGATGAATCAGCACGTCTATGGACTCAGGCAGAAAACCAAACAGATGGTGTGCCTCTATCACCTCAAGTCCCTTGTTCATTAGCGTGGCGCTGTCAATGGTAACCTTGCTTCCCATACTCCAGTTGGGGTGTTTTAGCGCATCTGCTGCCGTAACATTTGACAGCTCATCTTTTCGCCTTCCAAAAAATGGCCCACCTGAGGCTGTAAGAATCAACCGTCTTATGTGGCCTTTGGGCCGGCCCTCAAGGCACTGGAATATGGCGCTGTGCTCACTGTCTACTGGGAGCATCTTTACGTTATATCTCTTTACCTCATCCATTACTACGGCTCCGGCCATTACAAGGGTCTCCTTATTGGCCAGCCCTATGTCCTTTGCCGCCCTGATGGCTGCAAGTGTCGGCCTGAGGCCCGAGGCCCCTACGATTGCTGATATTACGAAGTCCGCCTTGTCATATGCCGCCGCCTCGCATACCCCCTCCTGTGAGCTGAGTATCTTGAGCTCTCGTCCGTTAAAACCGGCCTCTTTGACCCATTGCCTGAGTGCAATTGCACTTTTTTCCTCTGCAACGGCCACTACTTCCGGTCTGAAGGTGAGGATTTGTTGCTTTAACAGCTCAATACTCTTATTAGCGGCAAGTGCTGCTACCTTGAGCCTGCCGCCAGAGGCAGCAATTACCTCAAGCGCGCTTTTCCCTATTGAGCCTGTGCTTCCCAGTATTGTTATATGCCTTACGCCGCTGCTATCCATATTGTCTTAGTACTACTATATAATAAAGGACAGGCGCACACAGAAGCATCCCGTCTACCTTGTCAAGCAACCCTCCGTGCCCCGGCAGGAAACTTCCTGAGTCCTTTATGCTCCTTTCCCTTTTGAACATCGACTCGACCAGGTCTCCAATGATGCCAAAGACCCCTATCACTATCCCTACACCTATGATTGCCAGATAATCAACATTTAGATTAAATCCGATTTTCAGGATTACCGCCGAGGCTCCACCCCCAATGAGTGCGGCTATAGCCCCCTCTACGGTCTTATTTGGGCTTATGCTTTCGTAGAGCTTTCTCCGCCCTATCGCCTTGCCTACGTATAGCGCCGCGCTATCTGCCCCCCACGTAACCAGCATTAAAAACATCACGGCCTCCTGGCCTATTGCTCTTAGTTTGATAAAATAACTCAGACAAAGCGGTATGTAAAGCAAGCCCACTATAAACGGCGCAATGTCTGACAGGGCATTTTCAGGTCCCTTTCGCTCAAACAATCGCACAACAACACACACGGCAAATATCGTAACGAACACATAATCCGGTATCTCGTTATATTCGTAAGTCATGTATAAGGGTATTAACGAAACCGCAGAAAACACATGCCGGGTGAGATCCCTTACACCGTACATCAGAAGGAATTCCTCCACGCAAATAAACGCCGCTACAAACATCAACAGCAGAAAATAATACGGTGACAGATACATTATATACGCATATAGCAGAGGCAACAGTATTGCGGCAACGACTAGTCTCTTTGTAAGCATCGGATTATGTCTCAGCCTTTTCGGGGATCATACCAAAGCGCCGCTGTCTGAGTTTATAGTCCTCAATGGCATACATGAATTCCTCTTTTGTAAAATCCGGCCAGAGCGTGTCTGTGAAAAACAGCTCTGCATACGCTGCCTGCCAGACCAGGAAATTGCTTATTCTTTTTTCGCCGCCTGTTCTTATTATCAAATCCACCGGGGTTACGCCTCCCGTGTCGAGGTTTTCCTCAAAGGATTCCTCGTTCACCTCATCCATATCTCCGCCCTTTTCGATGAATCTCTTCACAGCCCTGACTATCTCATCCCTTCCACCGTAGCTTATTGCCATCAGCAGATTCATGCCGGTGTTGGCGCCCGTTATACGCTCGGCCTCCTCTACCAGATATTGTATGTTGTCGGGGAGTTTTTCCTTATTTCCTATTACCTTAAAGACCAGGCCCTTGTTTAACAGGTCTTCTATTTCGGTCTTTAGATAAAAGTCAAGCAGGTCCATCAGGGTTATAACCTCCTGGTGTGGACGCTTCCAGTTTTCGATGGAAAAGGCATAGAGTGTGAGGGTCTTTATACCGGTGTCGGCAGCGGCCTCAATTATCTCCTTTGTCCTGACTGCACCCTTACGGTGGCCTTCTACGCGCGGTAGTCCACGCTGGTTTGCCCATCTGCCGTTGCCATCCATTATTATACCCACATGTTTGGGTATCGTATTATCTGTCAAACGCTCCTCCGCCACTATAGCAACTTATATATGTAGAGGTTTGTCACAAGGGGATTTTCTCCTTTAAGCATACCAGAAAGGTTAAGTCCCAGAATCGGCCTCGATAACACATATATCCTGTCCTTATAAATCGTATAATCCAGCACACTTCCCGGGATGCCGCCAACGAGTGTGTTTTCCTCGACGGATATACCGTTATACCAATAGCTCATTATATATGATTTCTTATAGCCCAGTGAGACCGTGGTCAGTGCAAACGGGATTCTCCTTACGGCTATGCCCTTTTTATGAAACGCATACATCTTATCACTTATGTGCCAGGTGCTGCCCTCCATATTTATAGTCGGGCCGGGTATCCTGTATTCTTTTGTAAAGCCGCCCATATGGCCCTTGCTCCTCCAGATACGTGTACCGGCGGCATCCCTCACTACGAGGTGGTTAGCGCTGTCGTAGTACAACATTGCAGAGTCAGGTTTGTTGTTGCTGTCATCGGCAGGCGCTTCAAGATTTACGAAATCATAAAGATTTATTCCCTTTGGCAGTTTCAACTGGCCTTCTTCCTTGAAAGATGAGCTATCCCAAACAATATATTTAACATCACCGCTTTGTCCTTCTCTTGAGGCATAGCCCTGGAAGAGGAGCTTTTTATTATAGACCCTCAAGAATCCATGGGCCTTCCACAGCATCCTGAGCTGGTCGCCTTCGACTCCGTAGATAAACGCCCGCGCGCCGTCATAGGCCAGGGCCGTCACGATTATTTCGTCTTTACCGTCCTTGTTTATATCTATAGTGTCAATATATACGTTATCACTCATCTTGTCGCCCTTAAGTTCTATTATCTTGTTCATATCCACACCGGGCCTGTATACGGCAAGGTCAGACCCTGAGCTGAAGACAATCTCAACCTCTCTGTCCCCATCCAGGTCTCCTATTGCCATAAGGTCATATGCAATGGGCATGTGATATGAAAGAACCGGTTCGTTCATCGCGGAGAGGAATATGTCCGCCGCGGCAAGTACATCCTGAAGATAGGCATCGGTTATGGGTACGGTATCGGAAGATACCTCCTTACGGTCAGATACCCAGAAGATGCGCTGCCTTAAGAACTTGTCTTCGTCCTTAACTTTATCCTTCTTTGAGCCTTCAATCAGAATCAGAACTTCCGCGCCATGTTTCTTTGATTCCTCAAAAAGCACACCGGTGTCTTCAGTGTCCAGAGATGTATCAATAAGCTCGAAGCGGCCAGTTGCTTTTAGCTGCCTGTAGTATACATCACCAAGGAACCAGTCGATGGACTTGTCCTGGTAGAACAGTACCTTTACCATTGACTTCGACAGTCGCGCTATGTCGCCCTTTTGCGGAGCTCCTTTTATGAGAGAGGCAATAACTGTCCCGTCTGATTTGACGCCGGCTATTTCAACAGAACCGATAAAGTTCTCGAAATGCCCAAGCGGTTCATTCGTAACCGGATGATAGAACATAGCGCCCTCTCTGAAGATGTCGAATCTGGTTCCTGGGATGGCCTTTTCCCGGTTCTCACCCGTTAGTGTGATGTTATCCCCATTAATACTGTCGACCTTCAACGTCAACGGTGTAAAAAAAGCTACTGTCTTATCTGCAAGCGGTTTCAGGGGATTTTCCGCACCCCATGCGCCGTTAACTGGCTGCATCAGCCACAACACTATAAATATAGCTATTGGCATCGTTTTTCTCGTCATAATAGTCCCACCCCTCATATTTTTTTCAGCATAGTTAGTCCTCTATTATATCAGTATCGCAAGACACAATTGTATCATAAATTTCCTACTAAATACTGTCCTTATTCTACAGGTATGTGCTAAAATTTATAATGAGTGAAAGAAACGGCAGGATAATCTCAATAAACACCAGTAAAGAAAAGGGCCAGAGAAAGGTGCCCGTTAAGTGTGCCTTGCTGGTAAAGGACTTCGGTATCGATGGAGACGCCCATGCCTCGGGGCAATGGCACAGGCAGGTAAGCCTGCTGGCCCTGGAAAGTATTAAGAAAATGCAGGCCGCAGGCCTTGATGTCGACTGTGGTGATTTCGCCGAGAACATTACAACAGAAGGGATACCACTTCCAACGCTTCCCATTGGGACACGAATGTCCATAGGTGAGTCCGTCGAGCTAGAGGTGACACAAATTGGCAAGGAGTGCCACAACAGATGCGCAATATACTACCAGGCAGGGGATTGCGTGATGCCCTCTGAGGGGATATTTGTCCGGGTCACAGAGGGTGGGAAGATTATGCCTGGAGATAAAATAATCGTCCATGGCAATAAATAATTTATGCAAACAAATATCTTTCATATAACGGCGCAAATAACTGCGGCAGTTCTGACAATCAGCGACAAGGGCTCATGTGGTGAGCGCGTAGACGAAGGCGGCCCGGCAGTGTGTGAGCTTCTCAGGGGCATCGGGGCCGAAGTCCTCTACACCGAGATAATCCCAGACGAAAAAGAGCTGATAAAGGCAAGGCTTATCGATATGTCCACAAAGGTCGACCTTGTGGTAACAACTGGTGGGACCGGCCTCTCACCCCGTGACGTAACTCCTGAAGCCACACTTGAGGTTATAGACAAAGAAGTCCCTGGCATAGGGGAGACCATGCGCGCCGAGGGCATGAAGGCAACGCGCCGCTCAATGCTCTCGCGGGCTGCGGCAGGCATCAGGGGCAGTGCGTTAATAGTAAACCTTCCGGGAAGCGTAAAGGCCGTAAGGGAAAACCTCTCCGTAATCCTTGATGTCCTTCCTCACGCCATAGAGAAAATCAAGGGCGCGACATCTGACTGTGGCCGGTAGCATTATTAATAATTATCAGGACTACCTGCCAATATTACTGTATCCCTGCGGTTTGGCTTTTTGGGCAGGTTCGCCGCCTTCATCCGGGGACCCTGGAAGTGTGTTCAGAAGTTCACTGCCTCTGACTGTGTTCATGGCGAATATGCCACCGTAGTATTTCGTGGCGTTTATTGTAATGCCCTCAGTATAGGGCTTCATATATGCCGCCGTGTGGTCGAGCATCTTGTGGTATATCTTTTCGTCGTCGAAATACGAAGGGAAATCGACAACATATTTTCTCAAAAGCACGAACAGGTCTTTGTAATTAAAATCAATTAAACTGTATTTGCTGAAGGTTAAAATTATGCCGCCCTCAAAAGAGTTCCAAAGCTTTACCAAAGACCTGAGCAGGCTGCTGTTGAGTTTATCGATATTCTTAAATACTATGATGCCGAAAAAGGAAAACGCCGACCCCTGCAGGTCTTCGCTTGCGAGATTTTCACACGGTATTACGCAAAACATCTTTGAGTTGAGGCCGATGTCCTCGGATTCGAGCATTTTGCCTATGATGTAGTGCGCGTAGTGCTCGTCTTCATATCCGATAGCGATTCTCTTAATGGACGCAAAGTCCTTGAAATTCTTAATAAACTTATCATAATGTACCTCATTTGGCACATAATCTGCAAATTTAAAGGCTGCCCCGGACTGAGGTGTCTTCAGGACTCCTTTTCTTCCGATATCCGCTATTATGCGATTTATCTCAGAGATGTTTGTTTCAATAAAAACTTTGAGTTTTTCTGCGGCCATGCCAGTGCGCAGGAGCCTTGCCATCAAAATCGTGGCACTTGCCCGGTCCTTTTCTATAATCGCTTGTGATGCTATGAAGGTTAGATAGACTATATATGAAAAATTCAGATTTATCTTCGTCAGGGATAATTTAATGTCGGGGTCAGGCGTATATATTGGATTTAAGGCCATATGCGCAAGGATATACCCGTCATAGAGTCCTAAAAGGGTCTTTCGTGTGTTGGTTATATATATCCTGTTGATACATAAGGTGTCTCTGCCATAATGAATCCTTTCGTAAAACCTTGACATCTCTGAGTATATTTTTGTAGGCAAATTGTAGAAATCCTTTGCCTTTGGAGTGTCTTCGCCTCTGGATGTAATTACGTCGATGCCCTTGTACTCTAAAGATAGGAGGTTATTGGCAAGCCCTTCCTGGTCTTTGAATCCAAAAAACGGGGCGAGCGAGGCAAAAAAAACCGTTCTCAGCACCTTCATTGAATCACGCAGTTCGTCTTTCGATTCAGCCGATTCTAACTTTTCTCCTCTTGCCTTAATGAATTCCGACGAGATCTGCTTAACTTGGTCAAGTCCGATGCGTTTAACTGCGTAGTCGATGTCTTTCAGCTCAAGATCTACCTCTTTTTTCGTTATCCCTGCCTTTATGGCTATCACTGGAATAAGATCGGGGAACTTCACTATCAGCGATTTAAGCTTGTCCATATCGGTATTTGGCGACTCAAGCTCTGCCATAAGATTTACCATGAGGCTGAAGGGGTCCTTTGCCATAAACCCCTTGATGCAATCTTCCGATAGCCTTTTTATCGGGCGTACTGTGCCTTCTTTGATTCTCTTCATATTTTTTAAGATAAAGGCGGGGTCTTCAAAGCCGCCGACAATCTCAAGGCCGGCGAATTTCTCGTCCTGCCAGAGTATCCTTGCGCGCACGTCCTTGTTTCCCATGCGAAATGTGATATCGGGTGGGTCGATTTGCTCGGCTGAATTCTTTCTGAGCCTGCATCCTTCCCTGCCAATTTCAACAATGGTTCCGATTGCGCCTATTGGTATATCATTAACCGGATACCTTATGGCCCCCCTGGCGTTTAAGGTTTGTTGTGAAAGGACAGTTTTTTTTACCTCTTTCTTCTCAGGGCAGTCTTTACCCGATATAAAATCAAATAGTCCCATACCTGTTTCGCTCCCTCCTTAAACATAGTGCCACTTATAATTTACCATATTTGTATGTATAAAAGCTATCAATACTCGGACGTTTCTTCTTTTTCCTGTAGTTTTACTTCGGGTTGCTGGAATGGAAGCTCCCAGACGGCTATATTTTTATCCAATGCCCCTGAGAGTATACTGTCGCCGTGGGCCTCTAAGGCATAGACACTGTCCTTATGGCCTTCGAGTTCAGTCAGCAGGGTGCCGCTTGAAAAGTCAAACACATGTATTTTTTTATCCCACGAACCAATGAATATCTTCTCCATATGTACCTTAATACAGTAAATTCTGGCAGAGTTAGCCTTTATCGTCAGCAAGGACGCCCCGGTTTTTATATCCCAGATAATTACTCTGTCATCCCAGGAAGCAGACAGGAGGCGGTCTCCTGAGATAGTCAATGCCCAGATGTTGTCCTTATGGCCTTCGAGTGTCCTTATCAATTCACCGGTTTGCAGGTCCCATTCCTTAATGGTCTTGTCCTCGGAGCCTGAGAAAATCTTCCCCTCCGTTACGGCAACAGACCAAACGCTTCCAAGGTGTCCCTCAAGGGTCCTGATGAGTTCGCCTGTTTCTATATTCCAGACCTTAACAGTCTTGTCTTCGGAGCCAGAGACAATAAATCCGCCGGAGATTGCCACACACGATACCCAGCTTGAGTGCCCGGTGAGTATTCTCACGGCTACGGGTGGATTCGGCTCGAGATTCCATACGATAACTGTCTTGTCCTCGGAGGCCGACGCCATAATATTCCCGGAAATATCCAGGGCGGAGACACTGTCCTTATGGCCCTCCAGGACTTTCAGGTTTGCGTAGCTAGTCCCGTCCCATACAATGATTGTCTTGTCATCTGAACAGGAGTAGAACCTGCCTCCGGCTGAGACAATACAGTTTACGCCACCCTTATGGCCGTCCAGTGTCCTGGCCACGCTGTACTTAACCATCGACAGGAGTTTTTTAACCCTTTTGATTTTAGGGTCTCCGATATACATGCCATTGGGGTATTTCTCAATGTATTTCTTGCACCCTGTTATCGTATCGCAAAGGGCAAAGGTGAAGTCTTCAAGTTTTGCCTTTACCTCCCTGGTGTATTTGCCATCAGGGTAGTGCTTTATATATTCGCCGCACGTTGGCAGGTCTGTGACATTGTTATAGTAAATTTCTTCTATGGCATCGTTGGCTTCCAGTTCGAATTTGCCTTCGGGGTATCGCTCGAGGTAGTCGTCGAAGTCGGCCTTTTCGTTGCTGTTTCTGGCCTTTTCCCAGAAGAATAGCTCAGTAAATTTCCTTTCCAGTTTAATTTCGAGAGTTTTCTCTACACCTTTACCTACGTTTACCGCGCCGTCATATTGATAGTAGCTGCCATCGTTCAGGTCCTTACGAATCGATACGGTGTGTGTGCCCGGGACGACCTTTGCCTCTATCGGGCTTTCACCCTGCAGTACTCCGTTAATATATATCGGCGTGTCTGGCTGGTCACATTTGATTTTAATCGTTGCCCTGTTGTTGAAAAAAAAAATAAACTCTACCACTATGGTTAAAACGCCTAGCAGAATTACAATTATTGCTACCGTGTTTAACAGTTCCATCTGTACTCCATGTATGGCGGCCTCATTCCTTGTATATTCATCTTAGTGCTTTTGTACTATTATAACACTAAGCATATACTAAAAATCACACGCCATGGATGTTTTTACAGCGCCGGCCAAATATAGTTGTCTATTGCCATTTATTTGCCGGATTTGATAGATTACTGCTATGAGTTAATATTTTTAAAGTGGGGGCTAACCCGTATGCTTGAGATGCACTTTGCAAATATGCTGGAAGAGGTTATCGGAGATAAAGGCCTGTCTTTGGTTGAAATAGAGGGTATTCGCGATAAAACGGCTATAGCACACAGCCAGATACATGAAAGGAAATGGGAGGAGCTTGCCTTTATCGATCTTGTCAACCAGGATACGGCTGATATTAAAACAATCGCCGGCTATGTACTTGAGAGCTCTGACCTGTTTCTTCTTTTAGGCATTGGCGGGTCTGCCATGGGGCCTCGCGCAATACTTGAGGCACTACAGCCCATGCACAACTTCAGAAACAAACCTAAAATCTTCATATATGACAACATTGACCCGCAAACCCTTGAGGCGATTATCGAAATCATCGACCCGCATAAGGCTGCTGTCAATGTCGTCTCCAAGTCCGGCAACACGGCCGAGACCGTGGCGTCGTTTATGATCTTTTGGGCATACTTCAAAAAGGTTCTCGGCAATGAGTCCGCCAAAAAATTCATCATCACTACAAACCCCGAAGGCGGCATTCTCAGGCAGATAGTCAAAGAACAGGGCCTCCTGAGCCTCCCCATTCATCCCTCAATTGTAGGGCGCTACTCCGTACTCAGCCCCGCGGGCCTGCTCTTGCCGGAGATTGCCGGCATAAACTCAGATGACCTTTTACTTGGCGCTAAAGACATCTTAACTAAGTGCTCAAATGCCGAATTATGGGAAAACCCGGCCTACTTGTTTTCAACCCTGTTATACCTTATGTGTACTAAAGAAAAGAGGACTGTCAATGTTATGATGCCGTATGCCGACGGCCTGAAATCCATGTCTGAGTGGTTTTGCCAGCTCTGGGCTGAGAGCCTTGGCAAACTCGGCCTTGGCATAACTCCGTATCCCGCCGTTGGCACTACCGACCAGCACTCACAGCTCCAGCTCTGGATGGAAGGCCCTGAGGACAAAGTTGTTATCTTTATTCGCATTATCGACTATGGCTCGGATGTGCGCATACCTAAGGTGTTCGAGAAGACCGAGGGTTTTAATTTACTGTCCGGGCTTTGTCTGAATGACCTTATCAGCGCCGCGGCCAAGTCCACCGAGCTTGCCCTTACAAACGCCTCTAAGCCTAATATTACTATCACCATTCCCGTCTTAGACGCCTACCACGTTGGGCAGCTTTTTATGTTCTTCGAGCTTTGTACCACCTTTATGGGCTTTCTCTTCGGGGTAAACCCGTTTAACCAGCCATGGATTGAAGCTGGAAAGAATAATATTTTCGGGCTACTTGGAAAACCCGGGTTTCAAAAACAAAAAGAAGATATTCAACGCATGGCAAAAGACAATATCTGCTGGAAATTATAGATTATTAAGCATATCGCATCAGCCCTGTTGTTCTGTCTTTCGCTTTTCTATCCAGGCGTAGACTGCCTGGCTGCCACTGAGGCAGGCCTTGTTAAGCGCCTTTTGTTCAGTCCTCCTCACATATCCGCGCCAGGCGGCAGGGAAAATCTGAAAAAAGTACTTCAATGGAAATATGTCTACAGTGAAGAAAACATCGACTACGACAGAAATCTCATCAGATATAAAAAAGACCATGGCATGGAGCTTAAAACCTCCGGCCAAAATCTCGTTGCCGGCTGGCACAGGCTCCTTGAGGATGGGCACCTGTCATTGATCTACAAAAAATGTAAGGACAACAATGTCCCCTTCGAGATAGTCTTCCTGGCACTTGCCGAATCCCTGTGGAACAAAAACGCGCTCTCCTCTGCCGGGGCAAAGGGCTACTGGCAGTTTATGCCGGCTACGGCCAAGTCCTATGGCCTTCTCGACTCACGCTCAGACCACAGGGCGCACCCTGAGTTAAGCACCTCCGCCGCCATACGCCTCCTGAAAGACAACTATAATCTGACTAAAGGCTGGGACAGGGCATTTAAAATCAACCCCAAAACAATCACGAACAATGACCGCTGGCTCTGGGCCTTCTGGTCATATAACTGCTCGCCAAACACCGTCTCACGATACTACAAAGAGTTTCGCGGCAAACCCGGAAAATTCGCCTCACATGTGAATAACAACGAAAGCGCTAACTACGTCAATAAGATATTCGGCATCAGAGAGGCCCTTCGGGCCTACGTGGTTAAATCAAATAAATCCCCGCGCAAGGAAAAATCCCCGGCCGATAAGCTCTATGGGCAGTACTTCAAGACCTGGTTCACTATGCCCCTGCCTGAGCGTCTTGACATCCTTCTTGAAATCAAGCAACAGTATCTTGCCCGGCCAAATGCAAAAGTCCCGCCCGACATACTTCGCCAAATCTCGTATATCGAAAAAATTCTCTGATTTACTGATACTCAGGGCAACCGCAAATGGGATGTGTCTCTTTCATTACCTGCCAGTGTATTGACACGGACATCATGGAAAGCGTAGAATTAAGCATGGGATCAATGAGACAGTCTAAGTCACACACAGCAGGGGAAGCACTGCGGTACATGGAAAACTCAAGAGGTCTGCTCAAGGCCGCCGCCATTGAAGACAATATCTACCTTGACAAAAAGCCAGTCCGTGAAGCGTTCGGCACGGCCTACCTTGCCATCCTTGAAGCTCTTGACGAAGCCCTGATAAAGAAGGGTCTTACCCGTAAAGAATTGCCTAAGTCAGTTGCCGGGTACATGGCGGCCATAAAGAAGCACCTATCAATCAATAACGGCAAGCTAGTCAGGGAATTTGATGACCTCTATGAAACCTTGCATATTGCCGGATATTACAGGGGCTTGTTTGGAAATGCCAATATAGTTAAAGAGGCAATGAAAGAAGCGGACGCCTTTATCAAGAAGATTTTGCAATAATTGGGATGTTTCCCTATTATTTAATTTATTATTTCTAAAGTAACAAAATCCTGTTAATATCGTCATCTTACTTCTATGGCCGCATTTTGGTATATTTTATGATATAATTCAGTGAGGCCTTCTTATGTTTAACACAATGATCGATAAACGCACCATATTTATTTCCATACTTCTTGTGGGGTTGTCATTTGGCGTCTATCTGCCCGCGCTTAAGAACGATTTTGTCAGCTTTGACGACGGCGTGTATGTGTTTGAGAACTATCGCGTCCTGGATGGGCTGACATGGGATGGTATCGTATGGGCTTTTAAAACCCCTTATGACTCAAACTGGTTTCCTCTTACCCTGCTCTCTCACATGTGCGACGTCGAGCTTTTTGGGGTGAACCCCGCCGGGCATCATTTTACCAACATCATTATCCACGCCATAATTTCGGTGTTGTTATTCCTTTTTTTTTATCACACAACGCGCAATGCCCCAAGCAGCGCGCTTGCCGCTGCCCTGTTTGCCATCCATCCACTGAATGTCGAGTCAGTCGCGTGGGCGGCGGAGAGGAAAAACGTCCTGTCTACATTCTTCTGGATTGCCGCCGTGTGTGCCTATGCCGGTTATGTGAAGCGGCGTGATTCAGGACTACGGGCGTCCGTGTATTATGCCGCTGTGATAGTTTTATTTATTTGCAGCCTGATGTCAAAACCCATGGCCGTAACTTTTCCTTTTACACTGCTCATTCTTGACTATTGGCCCTTGAGCCGCCTTCGGGACAGGCCAGCCGCCATACGCTCTGTTATCGAAAAGATACCGTTATTTTTCATCACCGCAGTATTTACCATTATAACCGTCAATGTGCAACATGCCGCGATTGCGGGGACTGAGGCGCTTCCCCTAGTCACCAGGGTCTTAAACGCCCTTACCTCTTATGTCCTGTACATATGGAAGATGATCTACCCGGTAAATCTTGCCGTAATATATCCATATCTGCCAATTAAGTCTGTGTGGCCTGCCATTGGTTCGTTTGTCTTATTAATCGGGATAACCGCAGGTGCGTTTCTTGTGAGAAAGAGGCAGGCGTATCTCATGGCGGGGTGGCTGTGGTATCTGGGGACAATGGTGCCGGTGATTCAAATCGTGCAGGTTGGGCTTGCACCTATGGCAGACCGGTATGCCTATGTGCCTGCCATCGGGATTTTCATTATGGCTGCCTGGGGGTTGTGGGATGCCTTAAACCGACGGGGGGTTGTGTTTATTTTGGCCTCAATTTTGATTATCGCGGTTTTCAGCGCCCTGACGTGGAGACAATCCGGTTACTGGAGGGACTCCGGCACGCTCTTTAAGCATGCCCTTGATGTTACCGTAAACAACTACGCGGCCCATAACAGCTATGGCGTCTATCTGCTGAAACAAAACAGATTCGACGAGGCACTCGTTGAATTTTACAAAGGACTTGAGGTGATGCCGGATGACCCGCTCTTAAATTTCAACACCTGGAGCACGCTTACCCATCTGGGAAAGGACGAGGAGGCCAAAAAATATTACGCTAAATCCCTGCCATACTGGAAAGAAGGCAGGCAGCCCCATCTGTATAAACTTCTCGGCATATCCTATATGAACGAGAAGAACTACGGCGAGGCCGCCGTGTACTTTAAAAAATCTCTGGCGCTCAACCCCAAAGACCTCGACGCGATAAACTACCTGGGCCTGGCCCTCATGTCCGTGGGGAATAACGAGGAGGCGCTTTCGTCGTTTAACCGCGCCCTTGCGCTGGAGGCCGACAGATGGGAGATACTCTTCAACAAAGGCCTCGCTCTGATTACCCTCAGAAGGCTCTCAGAGGCCGAGGCCTGCTTCAAAGAGACACTGAGGCTAAACCCTGGCTACGCGCCTGCAAAAAATAAACTCGATATGTTAGAGAGAGCCAGGGGGGTGCGTTAAATGCAAAACAATCTTAAGATGCCTATTATTTTTGTGCTCATAGTCCTTACGTTCGGGGCCTATTTTGGCCTTAAGGACTGTGGCTTTGTCAACTATGACGATTATAAATACGTAATCGATAACTACAACATCAACGGGGGGCTTACCCTGGGCGGCATTGTGTGGGCACTTAAGACCTCCTATTTCTCCTACTGGCATCCGCTTACGTGGATTTCCCACATGGCAGACATATCCATGTTTGGGTTTAATCCTCATGGGCACCATCTGAGCAGTCTTATTTTTCATATAGGGGCCGTGGTGGCCGTATTTCTTTTTCTGAGATACGCTACCGGGATGCTGTGGCAGAGCGCCTTTGTGGCCGCGCTGTTTGCAGTGCATCCGATTAATGTGGAGTCGGTTGCGTGGGTGGCTGAGAGGAAGAATGTGCTCTGTGCACTGTGGTGGTTCATAACAGCCTCGGCCTATGTGTATTATACCAGGGGGCCGGCAGTTGGGCGCTATTTTATAGTGTGCCTGTGCTATCTGTGCGCCCTGATGTCTAAGCCTATGGCAGTAACGCTGCCCGTTGTGATGATAATTCTTGACTACTGGCCGCTTAACCGCTTTGAACGCAAAATGCCGCGGGCGCTTTATCTGGTTTCAGAGAAGATTCCTTTTTTCGCGCTATCAGCGTTCTCGAGCTTTATAACCATATATGGGCAGGCCAGGAACGAGGCCGTTGCGTCCCTTTCGGAGTCTTCCATCGGCTTTCGCCTTGCCAGTGCGGTGGTCTCTTATGTTACCTATTTAAAAAAGGCATTTTGGCCCGTTGGCCTTTCCGTGTTTTATCCATATACCGGGATTGACTCACCCTGGCCGGTGGTGTTTTGCGTGGCAGCACTTGCAGTGATTACCTGGGTTGCTGTTTGGCTCAGAAATACCCGCCCTTACTTTTTGGCCGGATGGGCATGGTTTATTGTCACCCTTGTCCCGGTTATTCAGCTTGTTCAGACGAGTGCCGCTCCGATTGCCGACCGCTATGCCTATATACCCTTTGTTGGAATTTTTATAATCGTCTCATGGGGAATTTCTGATCTCATCAGGAAATACAGGATTATCCCGGCGGCTTGCGCCTCTGCGATAATCATCGTACTTGCAATTATGACGCACCGGCAGACTGGTTACTGGCAGGACACGGGCACGCTTTTCAGGCACTCCATCGACGTTACGGAAAATAACTTTCTGGCCCACAATCTCTACGGCACACATCTTCTTTCAACCGGCAAGACAGACGAGGCGTTAGAGCAGTTCACGCGCGCACTGGCCATAATACCGGATTACCCGGCGCTTAATTTCAACATGTGGAGCGCGCTGATAATAAAGGGCCGAAAGGCCGAGGCGGAGCCATATTTCATAAAATCAATGCCTTACTGGGCAGTGGATGGTGATGCCGCGGTCTTTAAACTTGGAATCTCATATCTGAGACAAAAAAATTACGCCGTAGCACTGGAATTTTTCCTGAAGGTATTGGCAATCAACCCTCAGAATAAACTAATATATAAATACATGGCAATGGCACTTATGGGACTGCACCGGTATGAAGACGCCCTGGCGTCCATTGACACCGGCATAGGGGCCGTCACCGGCAACTGGGAGCTTTTCTATCAAAAGGGCCTTGTGTTAAAGGAAATGGGAAGGCCTGAGGAGGCAGTATTGAATTTCAAAGAGGCAAGGCGTCTTGCGCCCTCTGGCCAAAACATAGACAACATGTTTAAATCGGTGTTGGCTCCGGAGTTGGCAAAATGAACAGCACAAGGACAGAGTACGCACCCGAATGGGTCTTTCTGGCCTTAGCGCTTGTCTTTGGCCTATCGTTTATAATAGTGGTGCCGCCCTTTCAGGCCCCTGACGAGACAAACCACTTCTACCGCGCGTATCAGCTCTCTGAGGGCAGGCTATTAGCTGAAAGACGCGGTGGTGATGTCGGTGGTATGCTGCCTGAGGCGCTCGACAGGACTGCTAAGACCATCTCTAAGAACATCCCCGGACACCCTGAAAACAAACAGGAGGTCATGGAAATTACCGAGGCATTTAAAATCTATGCCGACGAAGGAAATCGCTCATTTCATAAATTCCACTACACGGTGCTCTATAGCCCGGTGCCGTTTGTACCACAGGGTGCAGCAATATACGCGGGAAGGCGCCTGGGACTACCCGTGCTGGGGCTGGTCTATGCCGGGAGGGTTGCGAATTTACTTGTATGGATTTTGTTGATGTACCTGGCGGTCAGGACGGCGCCCGCCTATAAGTGGCTCTTTGTCTTCCTTGCCCTGATGCCCTTGTCGCTGTTTCAGGGTATGTCACTCTCCGCGGATTCCTTTACGAACGCGGTCTGTTTTTTATTTACGGCCTTAGTGCTAAGAACGGCCTCGGACAGGGAAAATCTGAGGTTGAATCTCCTGTTTCTATTCTTGTTATCTCTACCGCTTACCATGTCAAAACACGCGTATTTTCCCATCCTGATGTGCCTTTTTCTGATACCACTGTCGTTTTTCCATACGAAAAAGGGTTATTTTGCCTCCTTTGGTTTTATATTTTTGATTAATCTATCGATCAATCTCTGGTGGTCGTCGAAGATTGGCTATCTAACCGTCCCCTATAACATGGGCTTTGCAGATACAGATGCCGTCTCGCCGGAGAGGCAGTTGAGCTATATCCTTGAGCATCCGCTTGTGTACGCAGAGACGTTTATCAGGACGATAGTGAGGCTGTGCCAGAGCGGCTGGTATACCGTTGTGGGGAAGATGGGGTGGCTGGATGTGAATATGCCGGTGGTGTATCAGGCCTCTTACGTATGGGTGCTTGCGGCGCTTGCGATATTTTCAAAACCCGGGGCGCTTGACCTGCGTTTAGCTAAAAAACTATTAATTTTTATAGCAATCTTCTCATGCGTACTGTTGTTTTCCACATCGGAGTATCTGATTTGGACTCCCGTGGGCAATCAATATATTGATGGACTTCAGCCGCGGTATGTTATCCCGTTGTTGCCGCTGTTGTTTATATTGTTGAGCACCAGGGCCTTTGGCAATATCTTTGGACAGCACCGGATGCTTGAGCTGTTGATGGGGGCATATCTGTTGTTTTCCCTGTTATTAGCGCTATTTGTAATTATAATAAGGTATTATGTGAATATAGATTGACTATGAGTCCATTGAAAAATTTCATAAGGGTTCTCAGGCCGAAGCACTGGGTGAAGAACATGTTTTTATTTGCCGCGCCGTTTTTTAGCGGGCAGCTTTTAAGCCGCGAGACGCTGCATATAGCGCCTTTTGCCTTTCTGGCGTTTTCTTTTGCCGCGAGCGCATCATATATAATCAACGACATCACTGACAGAAAGACCGACCAACTGCATCCCGATAAGAGGCAGCGGCCTATTGCCTCTGGTGAGCTGTCGCTTGTTGCGG
This sequence comes from Nitrospirae bacterium MYbin6, assembly GCA_002753305.1. Classification (GTDB taxonomy): domain Bacteria; phylum Nitrospirota; class Thermodesulfovibrionia; order Thermodesulfovibrionales; family Magnetobacteriaceae; genus Magnetominusculus. Next base: position 32,858 of record PEAC01000003.1, on the reverse strand, counting down.
GCTTGGGGTTGACTGCGGCGCTGCTTGTAGTGGCCGCGGCTCTTGCGTATTTTATCGACTATGCCTTTTTTGCCTATATAATAGTTTATCTGGTTATTCAGGCCTTTTACTCAATATATCTGAAGAGTACTGCCGTGGTGGATATTTTCTGTATCGCATCGGGATTTGTCGTCAGGGTACTTGCCGGTGGGGCAGCGTTTGCCGTAACCGTTTCTGATTGGCTTTTTCTTGCAATGTTTATGATTTCGCTCATGCTTGCCACAGGCAAGAGAATCGGCGAGTTTAAGCTGCTCCACTCAGAGGCCGTCGCACACAGGGAGAGCCTGTCGGGCTTTACGCCTGCCCTCTTAAACGACATCCTCCTGATAACCTCGGCCTCTTCGCTTGTGTTTTATGCCATTTACACGATAGAGCAATACAAGAACTTTATATACACCGTGCCGATAGTAACCTTCGGACTGTTCAGGTACATACTGCTTGCCAAAGATGGCAGGGGGGACCCGACAGACGCCATGACGGCAGATATGTGGCTTGCCGTTACGGTTATGTTCTGGCTCTTGTCCGTAGGCATCATAAGATATGGCCGATTGGGGGTAAACTAACAGATGAAGGTATGTTTTTTCAGATATTCGTTGAGAAACAGAGGTGGTGACAGGGCCGTTATCGAATACGCCAACCATCTGGCGGCAACCGGATACGAGGTAACATTCTGCCTGAACGTGCATGACAGCGTGTTTCCCCTGGAGCCGTCCATCAGGATTGAATACATAAAGCTGCCCACGCCCGTTGGTACGATAATAAGCGGCGCAGTAAGGAAATTGCCGTATGACATAGTATTTGTCGACATAATCCACCTTGCCGTCCCGCTTGGCTTAAGAAACAATGTGGTCTACCTGGCCCAGGCCTACGATGCCCTCTACTATGAAAACCCGATTCAACAAATGGCCATTGACCTCTTATATAAGACGTATTTCTCAGGCCGGAGGGCGATTAGCATATCTATCTCTGATGTGCTTACGGACATACTCAGAGGAAAATTCGGCGCGGGGCCAGACAAACTTAAGACGGTCGTCCTGGGGATTGACCACCAGAGATTCTACCCCGAACCTGACGGGCAATTAATAAAAGACAAGCAGGGCCGAATGGCGATATTTGTCCTCGCGCGCGGTGATACGTTCAGAAAGGGATTCGACATAACCACCAGCGTACTAAATGAGCTGGCCGATGAATTCAGCGGCAAGGCCGAGGTATGGGTCTGCGGCGACGCCGTAGAGTTTAAGTTAAAGACAAGGAATTTCGGCAGGCCCGGTGATGCCGAATTGAGGAGAATTCTGAGCAGTGCCGACATATTTCTATATCCATCGCGCCACGAGGGCTTTGGCCTTTTCCCGCTTGAGGCAATGGCCTGCGGCCTGCCTGTGCTGACAACGAAGACGGTTCCATATGTTACGGACGGCGAAAATGCATTCGTTACCGAACCCAACGCCCACGATGTCAAAAAGATGCTTCTTAGTGCCCTGACAGACGCCGAATTAAGAAATGCCATCAGAGAAAACGCCTTTATAACGGCAAAAAGCTACGACATAATGAAAAGCAAACAGAAGTTCGAGGGGATAATCAGGAATCTCCGCCCATAGTAGCGGATCCTAAGTTGTAGGTAAATGAGTAAATTACCACCAACTAGACAAAAAATTCTTTATATTTACATACATAAGTCTGAAATGATAGAATTAACAGATGCAGGTCTTGAATCTGCGGATTAGGAGGTATGAGCTATGAAACTTTTTATTAAGTTTCTAATGACTCTAAGCTAACCGCCTCAATTATTCTCAGCTAAAAGCTGTTGTGTGGAGCTGAGGAAGCAAAAATCCTCAGGTGGTCTGATAAAGGTCGCGCGGTTACTTCTTAATTCTTAATAACAAGCAATGTCAAAGCAACTCAATATTCCTTGGATGACTTAATGTTAGCATTTTATCAGAGTTTTCAGGAAAAGAAGGGTACAGGTTGCTTTTCCGTCGTTTCATTAAGGAGGATAAAATTATGAACGTTTCACTTACGCCACAGCTCGAAGAGCTGGTTAAAACAAAAGTAGCCAGCGGACTTTATGGCTCCGAAAACGAAGTCTTGTGCGAGGCCTTACGCCTTCTCGAAGAACGAGACCGGATGCAAGCCTTACGCATTGAAGATCTCAGGTCTGAAATCAGGAAAGGCCTGGATAGCGGCGAACCAACTCCTCTTGATGTGGAGGCTATTAAAGCGCAGGGCCGTAAGCGCCTTGCTGCTCAATAAAACAGCTCGACTAACTTATGTTGAGAATCTTAAAGCGCCCCGAGGCTGAAAGCGACCTTGAGGAAATCTGGCTTTATATCGCCCAGGACAACCCTGACAAAGCAGACAAACTGCTTGACGAAATTGAGGAATCAAGCCGGAAAATCGCACAATTCACAAATATGGGCAGAAACAGGGATGAACTCCACCCTGGGCTGAGAAGTTTTCCTGCCGGTAAATATCTTATTTATTATTTACCTATCAACGGCGGCATTGAGATTGTAAGAGTACTGCACGGTATGAGAGATATCGCCACATTTTTTTAATCGCGCCCACCCCTGCATTTTGGTATGAGATAAAATTAACTACCACATGCTTTCAGTTTTATACTATAATAACAATCGCCCGTGCGGTTAAGCCCAGATGAGTTTCCGCTACCGGCATAGAATACTGCTGGAGGATTAATGCTCGACATAAGGTTTATACGTGAAAACACCGGCATGATAAGGCAAGCCCTTATTAACAGAAACTATACTATCGACATTGACGAGATCCTCCGGCTCGAAGACGACCGCCGTATGCTCCAGCAACAGGCTGATGAACTCAGGAGCAGGCGCAACATCATCTCCGAGGAAATCGGCATGATGAAAAAACTTCAGCATAAATCCGACTTCAATCTCGAAACAACCAAAGATAAAACCGCCGAGGTAAAAGACATCTCAGATTCGATAAAATCTACCGAAGATAAGCTGAAATCTATAGAGGAGAAAATATCCTCTATTGTTATGGTTCTGCCAAACATACCCCATGCAACCGTCCCCATTGGGAAAGACGAGACCGATAACGTCGAGATAAGAAAATGGGGTGAGCCGCGGCAGTTCGACTTCCCCGCTTTAAACCACTGGGACATCGCAAAGACACTCGACATAATAGACTTCGACAGGGCGGCTAAAATCGCCGGTGCGCGGTTTGCCCTTATGAAAGGATACGGCGCACGCCTTGAGCGCGCCATTATGAACTTCATGCTCGACCATAACGGCTCGCGCGGCTACAAGGAGATATTCCCCCCCATTTTGGTCAACCGCGAGAGCATGACCGGCACGGGGCAGCTTCCCAAGTTTGCCGAGGAATTGTTTCGCATCACCGACCCGGAGTTATATCTCGTACCCACCGCCGAAGTGCCCGTTACGAATATCCACGCGGGGGAAATCCTCAAAGAGGATGAACTTCCGATATACTATACTGCGTATACGCCATGTTTTAGAAGAGAGGCCGGCTCCTACGGCAAAGACACCAGGGGGCTTATCAGACAGCACCAGTTTAACAAGGTTGAACTCGTAAAGTTCGTAAAGCCCGAGCACTCCTACGACGAGCTTGAGCGTCTTACTGATGACGCGGAGGACATCCTCCGGCAGCTTGGCCTTCCATATAGGGTGGTGCTGCTGTCAACGGGCGACATCGGGTTTTCTGCGGCAAAGACATATGACATTGAGGTCTGGCTGCCCGGGCAAAATCGATATAGAGAGATATCGTCATGCTCGAATTTTGAGGACTTCCAGGCCCGGCGAGCTAAGATACGCTTTAAGCGAAACGATAAAAAAGGAACCGAATTCGTACACACCCTAAACGGCTCGGGCCTTGCCATAGGCAGGACCGTGGCAGCCATCATTGAAAACTTCCAGCAAAAAGACGGCTCCGTAGTGGTCCCCGAAGTCCTCAGGACATACATCGGCGTCGAAGTGATAAAATAACCAATGGAGATAACTATTGGAACACGCGGCAGCAAGCTGGCACTGTGGCAGGCAGAATGGGTCAAACAGCAGCTGGAGCAGCTACAGCCCTGGCTTATCGTAAATCTCAGGATAATAAAGACGACAGGAGATAAAATCCTTGACGTTCCATTATCAAAGGTCGGCGGCAAAGGGCTATTTGTAAAGGAGATAGAGGAATCCCTACTGCGTGGGGAGTCTGACATCGCAGTCCACAGCATGAAAGACGTGCCGACTGATTTCCCTGAAGGTCTGCACCTGAGGGCCATCTGCGTTCGGGAAGACCCGCGCGACGCCTTCATAAGCAGACACGGAATCAGCAGCTTTAACGCCATCTCAGATGGCGCAACACTGGGGACAAGCAGCCTCAGGCGCTCCTGCCAGCTGCTCAATCTGAAACCCAATCTTAAGATAATACAGCTGCGGGGAAACCTCGACACCCGCCTCCGAAAACTTGACGAGGGCCTGTGTGACGCGATAATCCTTGCGGCAGCCGGAATGAAAAGGCTTGGAGTAGACAATAGAATAACTGAAATCCTGCCCATAGAGATAAGCCTGCCGGCAATCGGGCAAGGGGCAGTCGGCATAGAGTGCAGGAGCGCAACGGCTCAATCGAAAGATAAACTGATAAATGATCTCACGGGGCAGCTAAACCATGAAGAGACATCGGTCTGTGTACGTGCCGAGCGTGCGTTTTTAAAAAGGCTCGAAGGCGGCTGCCAGGTACCCATAGCGGCCCACGCGACACTGCATGGCGGAACCTCCATCCATATATCCGGCCTGGTGGGAAGCGTTGACGGCGCTACGATGATTCGTGGAGATGCCAATGGCAATAAGGACGACTTTGAGCACTTAGGGACTGCCCTTGCCGAGGACCTCCTCAACCGCGGGGCGCACAAAATCCTCAGAGAGGTCTATGAAGCAAGGTAAAGTCTTCTTAGTCGGGGCAGGCCCCGGAGATATTGGGCTTCTTACGCTTAAAGGCCTCCGCTGTCTGCAAAAGGCAGACACTATCCTCTATGACTTCCACGTCAACAACCGTCTTCTTAATATGGCCAGCGAGGGGGCCGAACTGATATACGCCGGTAAGCGCGGCGGGCGGCACGAGATGACTCAGGACGAAATAAATGAAACCCTCGTAACCAAGGCCCTGGAGGGGAAAGTAGTCTGCCGGTTAAAGGGAGGCGACCCGTTCGTCTTCGGACGCGGCGGTGAGGAGGCCGGGATATTAGTCTCACACGGCATCGAGTTTGAGATAATCCCCGGCGTAACCTCGGCAATCAGCGTCCCGGCCTATGCGGGAATCCCCCTTACCCATCGCAAGTACTCATCGTCTTTCGCAGTTATCACCGGCAATGAGGACGAGACTAAAAAGGACAGCAAGATTCACTGGCCTTCTATTGCCAATGGGGCTGACACCCTGGTTTTTCTGATGGGTGTAAAGAACATTGACTACATAACGGCAAATCTGATAAAACACGGAAGGGACCCCGACACACCGGCTGCCATAATCAGATGGGGCACACGCCCTGAACAGCTAACCCTTACGTCTACACTCAGGGATATTTCTGAGTTGGCAAAAGGACAGAAAATAAGGCCCCCTGCCGTCATGGTCGTGGGCAGTACGGCCAGCCTGAGAGAGACCCTGAACTGGTACGAGAAAAAACCCCTGTTCGGGCAGCGCGTCCTTATAACCAGGCCATACACGGACGACTATGAGCCGTTAGAGGAAAATGGGGCTGAGATCTTCGAGTTCCCGACAATCAAGACCGTCCCGCCGGATTCGTTTGACGCCCTCGACAGCGCGATAGACAATATTGAGACCTATGACTGGATAATTTTCACCTCGTCAAACGGGTTTAAATTTTTCTTTAACCGCCTCATTCATAAAAACAAAGACGTGCGGGACTTAAAGGAAATACGCCTCTGTGCCATTGGTGAAAAGTCCTCTGAAACCATCAGGGGCTTCGGGCTGATAACTGACCTTGTGCCTGAGGAGTTCAATGCCGAAGGATTAATAAAGCAGTTTCTGCAAGGCGGAGCCGCAGAGGTAAAAGGGAAACGATTTCTCCTGCCCCGGGCTGAAAAGGCACGGGAGAAGTTCCCCGACAAGATAAGAGAGCTTGGCGGACATATCGATACCCCTGCCGCGTATAAGACGATAAAACCGTACACACACGCAAAGAGGCTGGAGCGTTTTCTGAGAGAAGGCAAAATAACCATTGCCACATTTACAAGCGCCTCGTCATTTAACAATTTAATGGAATTACTTGGCAGCGAAGCCCCGGCACTTCTCAGAGACGTATCCATCGCCGCCATCGGCCCGGTAACGAAAAAGGCCATCGAAAAGGCCGGCCTGCCGGTCGATATAATGCCGGAAAAGGCAACCGTCTCAGACATGGTTCAGGCCATAATTGCCCAGGCGGCGCCGCCTCCTTCTGATTTCAAACTTACAAATGTCAACCGTAAATCTGCCAGATGATACGATAGCTGCCATATCTACCCCCGCCGGAGTTGGCGGCATCGGCATTGTCAGGATAAGCGGAATAGATGCCATAAGGATTGCCGAAAGGGTATTTCACTCACCAAAAGGAAAGAAAATCGCCGTAATGCCATCGTTTACCATTGCCTATGGGTTCATCACCGACCCCAGTACCGGCGAACGAATTGACGAGGCGCTGTTTAGCGTAATGCGCGCCCCAAAGAGCTATACGGCAGAGGACGTCGTAGAGATAAACTGCCACGGCGGCCTCCACACCGTGAGTAAGACCCTTGAGCTGGTAATAAACGAAGGGGCAAGGATAGCAGCCCCTGGGGAGTTCACGATGCGCGCGTTTCTAAACGGGCGGCTCGACCTGGCACAGTCCGAGGCCGTACTGGACATTATTAACGCCGCTACAGAGGGCAGCGGAAGGCTTGCCCTTGAGCAGCTCTCAGGCAGGCTCTCATCAAATATTCTGGCAGCCAGAGACGCGCTCATCTCAGTGTGTGCCGAGGTGGAGGCACAGATAGACTTTCCCGAAGACGACATCCCGGCTGCCGATAAGTCCGTGCTGCTTGATAAAATTGACTCAATTGCAACGAGGCTGAAATCCCTGTCGGGTTCATACGCCCGTGGGCGGTACTTTCGTGAGGGCCTGTTAACGGCCATTGCCGGAAAACCAAACGTCGGAAAGTCGTCTCTGTTAAACGCCCTGTTAGAAAAAGACAGGGCCATCGTAACCCCAATGCCGGGGACGACACGGGATACCATTGAAGAGGTTATAAACATTAACGGGCTGCCCGTGAGAATAGTGGATACGGCGGGAATCAGACGCGGGCGCGGGCCTGCCGAAGTGGAAGGTATAAATCGCTCGCTTGCCGCAGTTGAGGCCGCAGCCCTTGTCCTCGCGGTCTTTGACGGAAGTACCGCGTTAACCTCCGAAGACTACGAGATTGCCGCGGCCACCGCTGAAAAAGACGTAATCATAGTTATCAACAAGGCCGACAAGGTTATGGCCTATCCCAATGATTTAATAATCGATAAATACAAACACATAACAAATATGGAAAGGCAAGCAGTAAATGTCTCTGCCCTTACCGGTGCCGGCCTCGATAAATTAAAAGAGACCCTATACAGCCGCGTAATGCAAAATAACAGCCCCGAGGCCGGCGAAGGCGTGATTGTCACAAACCTCAGACACAAGTGTGCACTGGATGATGCCGTTGCCGCCCTGATAAACGCCAAAAAAAGCCTGCATGCGGAAAATCCACATGAAATAACAGCCCTTGAGCTTCGAGAAGCCCTCAGCGCCTTAGGGCAAATCACAGGGGTAGTAACCACCGCCGACATCCTCGACAGGATATTCAGCGCGTTCTGTATCGGCAAGTAAGGTAAAAAACTTTAGCTTTAAATAATTATTTTCTTGACTTTTGTATGGCTTATGTTTTAATTTTAGTAAACAGGCAACGTTGTCGGCTCCCGTATTATTTGAGAGTGTTTGCCTGGCATATGCGTCGGAACAAAGTGCATGTGGGAGCAAGAGGAATGGGGATCATATGGCATTAGTAATAAATACAAACATACCGTCTGTTAACGCGCAAAGAAACTTGGCCAGTACGCAGGGTACGATTAATCAGGCCATGCAGAGGCTCTCCTCCGGCCTTAGAATCAACTCTGCGAAAGATGATGCGGCGGGTCTTGCAATCGGCACAAAGATGACCTCTCAGGTGTTAGGCCTGACCGTGGCATCAAGAAACGCAAGCGACGGCATATCGGTAACCCAGTCGGCAGACGGCGGTATGGAAGAAATGGTAAACAGCCTTCAGCGAATCAGGGAGCTTTCAGTACAGGCGATGAGTGGGCAATATGCCGCGACAGATGTCGCCAATATACAGCTTGAGGTAAACGCCCTCACATCCGGCATCAGCCTTTCAGCGCAGCAGACAAAGTTCAACAACAAGATACTTTTTGACGGCAATTTCAACGCCAACATCAAAGTGGGCTACAGCGCCAGCGACGCGGTGGTCTCCGTCTCCATCGGCAACCTCAGCATAAATGGCAGCAACATGGGCGGCACCACATACGCCACGACTGACTCCAATGGCAATACCATAGCCCCAGGCACAGGGCTTCTGGAGGATATCAGCACGGACGTTACCACCGCATCGGGAACAACGGGCAAGTATTCTCTCCTGAGATGGACCGCAAACCCATCCTATGAGGCAGGCGTCTCAAGCGCAACAGTTCCGGCGTTAATACAGGTCAGCAATGCCTCAAACACAATAGCCGTTGTGGATAGCGCAATGAGTTATGTCATCTCAATGAGATCTACTATGGGCGCCAAGGAAAATCTCTTTTCGTCCGTAGTAAACAACCTTGCCAACGTTAACGAGGCAACACAAGCGGCCAGGTCGAGGATTATGGATGCCGATTATGCCGCAGAGACTGCTGCCTTAACCAGGGGCATTATTATCCAGCAGGCCGGAATCTCCGTATTGTCACAGGCAAACACCCTTCCTAAAAACGTCCTCAACCTGTTGAGCTAAATATCAGAGGGATGCCTCAGTAATAATTGTCCTTGTCCTTTTTTCTCTTTTACTGGTATTATATGTCTATTATGGAGAATTACTTAAAGTTAAGTCTAAGATATGCGGCGGCGGCACTGGCCGCGTTTTTAGTTGTAGTATGCGTTTCAGCGGACATATCGTCCGCGCGAATGAATATATTCTCACTCTCAGAACCTTCACCGTTTATTTGTCCCGCGCCGCTCAGGCATCAGGTGGATTTCTGGAAGCTGATCTTCACTCAATACACAACCAAACAGGCCGTTATCCACGACAACAGATATTTAAATATTATTTATTCCGTAGTCGATTTAACGGAGGAAGAGCGCAACTCTAAAAAGGCCAGAATTGGAACTCTGTCATTTGAGATAAGTAAATACAGGGAAATCCTCCTCAAGCTGGATAAGGCTTTGCCAGAGGACATAGAGAATCTGTCATCTGAAGAAAGACGCGTATATGATATGTTTCGGGACATTGGGGGTGACAACAAGTTCTCCGACGCTGCCGAGCGCCTAAGGGCGCAGATTGGCCAAAGGGATCGTTTTCAGAAGGCACTGTCGAAATCGTCGCTATATCTGAAGGAGATGGAACGAATTTTCAGGGAAGAGGGCCTGCCCGTGGAGTTAACGAGGCTGCCGTTTGTTGAATCTGCCTTTGACTTAAATGCCTATTCATGGGCAAAGGCCGCAGGAATATGGCAGTTTACCGATTATACCGGCAAGTATTTTCTGAAAATGAACGCCATGGTAGACGAAAGAATCGACCCCATGAAGTCAACCCGGGCGGCGGCAAGGCTTTTAGCGGACAACTATGCGCAGCTTGGCACATGGCCCCTGGCGATAACGGCATACAACCACGGCGCATCCGGAATGCTGCGGGCCGTTAATTCCCTCTCGACAAACGATATATCGGAGATTGTGGCAAGGTACAGGGGACCTTTATTTGGTTTTGCCTCAAGGAATTTTTATACCGAGTTTTTAGCCGTCCTTGAGATCCTCAAAGACTATAGAAGCTACTTCGGCGATGTAGAATTTCTGACACCCGAAGAATACGAAGTGCTCCACATAGACAGGCCCACAAAGGTAAGCAAAATCACATCAGCATGTTCAATAGAGGATATACGGCGGCTAAACCCCGACCTGAAATCACCCGTGTTGACCTCGAAGCTTTCACTGCCGAACAATTACCGGTTGAAACTGCCGCCCGGCACAAAGGATTCGCTCAATTACAACATTAACACGGAGACACCTAACGAACCCGCGACAGACACGCAACCCAAAAAGACCATTGCGGCCTCGAAATCAGATACCAAAAAAAAAGTGGATCCTCCGTCAGAAAAGGCCGTTCACATAAAACCCGACACCACGCTGACAGCAAGCGCCAAAAACACAGACACAAAGCCAAAATCAGACTCTCCGAAAAAACCTGAGCCGGCTCCTTCAGAAACCTCTAAACCAGAGGCCTCTAAGAGCGATAAAAAGGCCAAAGTCGAGACCATCGCCAAAAGCGCTGACATGCCAAAGACAGAAGTAAAACAAGATCCCGACAAACCTAAGTCCAGCAAACCGGAGAATACTAAATCGGAGACATCCAAACCAGAGGCCCCTAAGAGCGATAAAAAGGCCAAAGTCGAAGCCGTCGCCAGAAGCGCCGAAAAACCTAAGGATGAACCAAAATCAGAACATAAGCATACTCCGGATACAGCAAAAAAACCGGAAGACAAACCAAAGGCCGTAAAACATCATACAGTCATAACAGGCCAAACACTTTACTCTATAGCAAAGATGTATCATCTTACGGTGAAGGACCTGATGAAGGTTAACTCAATCAGTGACCCTGAGAAGGTTAAAACAGGTATCGTTCTGCAAATCCCCAGAAAAGGTTAACACTTCGACAAGCTCAGCGTGCCTTGACAGGCTCCGTGTGGTGGCGGCGTATCAGCCCTCGGAACACTCCTCAACCGGACACTCTTTATTCCTGTAGATTTCATAATAGAGCAGCGGTACGGCAATCAGCGTCAGCAGCGTTGCGCTCAGCGCCCCAAACATCATAGAGATGGCCAGGCCCTGAAATATCGGGTCAAAGAGCATCACCACCGAGCCGACCAGCACTGCCGCCGCAGTCAGCGATATGGGCATAAAGCGAACCGCCCCGGCCTTCATTATGGCATCGGCGAGGTTGCCACTTTCTTTCCAGTCGTGTTGGATAAAGTCCACGAGCAGGATTGAGTTGCGCACAATTATACCGGCAAGGGCAATAAACCCTATCATGCTTGTTGCCGTAAAAAACGCCCCCATAATCCAATGCCCGGGCAGTATCCCAACCAGCGTCAACGGTATAGGGGCCATAATTATTATTGGTGTTATGAAGTTCTTAAACCACCCCACGACAAGCACGTAAATCAGCACCAGCACGGCGGCAAAGGCTATCCCCATATCTACAAACACATCATAGGTTATCTGCCACTCTCCATCCCACTTCAAAGAATTTCGCTTCTCAAGCCAGGGCAGTTCCGAAAAGTGCTGCGTAAGCTCATAGCCTTCGGGGAGTTTCAGCGCCTTTACGGCATCCTTCATTTTCAATATCGCGTAGGCGGGGCTTTCCTCCTTTCCCGCCACATCAGCAACGACGTATACGACGCGTCTGAGGTTTTTATGGTAAATGGTCTTGTCCTGTGTGGTACTTACTACGTTGACAAGCTCGGCAAGCGGAACGAATTTACCTGTGCCGCTTATAACCGTCAACCCCTTGAGTTCGTTTATGCCTGAGCGCTTGTCTCTTGGGGCCTGAAGGAATATCTCAACCGTCTCCCTGGACTTATCGTCGTGCATTAGCCCTACCGGCATACCACCAAGAAACACACGCAGCGTATTGGCAATTGCCTCAGGGGATACCCCGCTGACGCCAGCCCTGGCCTTGTCTATCTCAAAAATATATTTGCTTTCGTCCGCCTCGACAAACCAGTCCACATCGACCACACCCGGGGTCTTTTCAAATATCTCTTTTACCTGATAGGCCAGTTCGGTCTGCCTGACGGGGTCAGGGCCGTATAGCTCGGCAACCAGGGTGCTCATGACCGGGGGGCCTGGCGGGATTTCGGCAATTTTTACGTTTGCCCTGTATTTCTTTGCAAGCTCCTGAATAGGACCGCGTATGCGCTTGGCCACGTCGTGGCTTTGTGCCTTGCGCCTGCCTTTTTCGATGAGGTTTACCTGGATATCAGCTGTGTTTGGCTGCTGTCTGAGGTAGTAGTGCCTTACCAGGCCGTTAAAATTAAACGGCGCCGCCGTCCCGATATATAGCTGAAAGTCCTTTACTTCGGCAACCGTCCTTACGTATTCGGCTATTGCGCGGGTTGCCGCCGCAGTCTCCTCAAGCGTTGTCCCGGCAGGCATGTCTATAATTACCTGTATCTCGCTTTTGTTGTCAAAGGGCAGCATCTTCACCGTCACCAGCTTTAGAGGCAGCAACAGGAGGGTTAGCATCAGGATGCTGAAAACCGACAAAAGTCCCGCAATCCTGTAGCCCCTGTGCTGGATAAAGGGCCTGAGCATTTTCTCGTATAGCGCCATCATTGCCTTACCCTCTTCCTCTTCGCCGTGTGCAGTATGTTTTACGTTTCTTAAGACCTTAAAGCTCATCCAGGGGGTGACTATAAAGGCGATTAAAATAGAAAATATCATCGCTGCCGACGCCCCTACCGGTATCGGCCTCATATAAGGCCCCATCAAACCGCTAACGAAGGCCATCGGCAAAAGCGCCGCAATTACTGTAAACGTGGCCAGGATTGTCGGATTGCCTACTTCGTCCACCGCCATCACAGCCTTTTTTATGCTTGCCCCTCCAGATTTAAAGTGCCGGTGGATGTTTTCGACGACAACTATGGCGTCATCTACAAGGATTCCTATTGAGAAAATCAGTGAAAAAAGCGTCACGCGGTTTAGCGTATAACCATATATATAAGTTACTAAAAGCGTCAGGGCAAGCGTAACCGGCACGGCTACGGCCACCACGATGGATTCCTTCCAGCCCAGGGTCAGCGCTATAAGGATTATTACCGAAAATGTGGCAATCATCAGATGGTCAAGGAGCTCATTGGATTTTTCCTCGGCGGTTTCACCGTAGTTTCTTGTAACGTTTATGTCGATGTCAGCGGGGATTATCCAACCCTTCATCTCCTCAGTTTTTTCAATGGCCTGTTTTGTGATTTCGGTGGCGTTAGAGCCGGTCTTTTTAGCTAACGAGATGGTTAAGGCAGGGTGAATGGTGGAGCCGGGTCTTTCATTAGCCACCGCATTGCCGGTAAATACATAGCTTGCCGGGGTCTCGGGGCCATCGGTTATTGTGGCAACGTTTTTCAGATAAATGGCAGATGTGCCGCTTGTGCCTACAACGAGATTGCCCACGTCTTCGGCGTTTTTCAGGAACCCACCGGTTTCTACTATGATATCCTTGTTGTCCTTTTGAAACGTACCAGAGGGAATCTGGGTGTTTGCCGTGTTGAACATGCTTACAATAGCAAGGGGAGAAAGTCCGTAAGCGCGGAGTTTAACCGGGTCTATAGAGACCTTGAGCTGCCTTCTCTGGCCGCCTGTGATTGCTATTTCTCCGACATTGCCGTCTTTTTTCAGTTCATTTGCGATTTCCGCGGCGATTTGCCTGAGCTGGTAGCCGTCATATCTTTCGCCCGATATTGTCAGAGCGAGTATTGGCACTTCATCTATGGATTTCGGTTTTACTATGGGTTTTGAGACGCCGGGGGGGATTATGTCATAATTGGACATAAGTGTATCGTATAGCTTTACGAGGCTTCGTTCTGTATCCTCACCGACATGAAATCGCACGATTACCATACTCATGCCAGGCTCCGTTACGGAATAGACATACTCTACGCCCTTGATTTCTGAAACAAGGCCCTCCATCGGGCGGGTAACGCGCTCTTCTGTCTCTTTGGCCGATGCACCTGGGTACATTACCATAACATCAAACATGGGGACGATTATTTGCGGTTCTTCCTCACGCGGGGTTACCATGACGGCAAATATTCCAAGAATCAGTGAAGCCGCCACTATTAACGGCGTCAGCCGCGAATTTATGAATGCGGCGGCTATCTTGCCGGAGATACCAATTTTTTCCATTTAATTTGAGCCTTGTTTATAGCCGGTTATCTGTCCGCCGTCCACAGCCGTGCCCTCGACTATAATTTCCTCGCCGTCCGTGAGGCCTGACAGGACTTCCACCGTGCCTGTTGAGGCAAGTTTTCTGCCGGTAGTAATCAACCTGTATGTAGCAACACCCTTGTTATCGACTACATAAACTCCGCGAAGCTGGCCCTTATCTGCTATGGCTGATGCCGGTATCTCAAGTGTCTGCCGCGGTTTGCCTCTTATTGCGGCAACGGCATAGAGGCCGCTTCTCAGTCCCTTTTGCGCTATCGCTATTTTAACGGAAAACGTCCTCGTTGCGGGGTCGATGAACTGGCTCACCTCGGTAATAGTTCCCTTTGTCTTAAGTGGCGAGGTATCAAGTGAGATGTCAACCTGTGTACCTTTTATTAAATCTGCGGCAAGGCCTTCGTCAACGTTTATGATTACGTTATAGGCGGAGGGGTCTTCTACCGTGATAAGCGGCACTCCTGGTGCGGCCATTGCCCCCACGTCAATCATTTTCTTCCCCACGATGCCGTTAAACGGGGAGGTTATCCTTGTATAGCCCTGAAATACGCGCGCCTCACTCAGGGCGGATTGGGCGCGGTGGTGCATCGCGGAGGCCTGCGCGTGGGAAAGGTCTGCGACCTTTTTCTTTGTCTCTATCTCGTCGAACTCCTGCCTGGATATGGCCTTTTCTTCGTAGAGTTTTTTGAATCTCTCATATGTCGTATCCATGAGGAGTTTATTTTCCTGTGCCATGTTGAGCCCTGCCTGTGCCTCAAGAGAGGCCGCCTCTGCCTGTGCCGCCTTGTTGGCAAACTCCCCTGCCCCGATAGTAAGGAGCGTCTGGCCTGCCTTTACGGGGTCGCCCTCTTTGACATTTATGGTTTTTATTTCACCCATCACCTTTGAAGACAAGGAGGCGATGTTTTCGGCCTTTACAGTGCCGCTG
This sequence comes from Nitrospirae bacterium MYbin6, assembly GCA_002753305.1. GTDB lineage: Bacteria > Nitrospirota > Thermodesulfovibrionia > Thermodesulfovibrionales > Magnetobacteriaceae > Magnetominusculus. Next base: position 17,673 of record PEAC01000003.1, on the reverse strand, counting down.
GCCTCGTAGATGTCGTTTACAGCGTTTTTTGTTATTTTAGCGGTCTTGACGCCGGTAATTGCCGGACGGGGGAGCTCCTTGTTTCCAGGCTTAATCTTTTCGCCGCAGCCGTATGTGAAAAGGACACATATTAACGTTAATTTACTTAATATAGCGAAATGCCTTATCATTGATTCCTCCCTGATGTGTCGATTCCGAAAAACTCTAAGATTCTGCCGCCTGTGTACTCAAGCAATGCGATTGACATGAGGTGCTGCCCCTCTGCCGCCGCGGCATCGGCCCGTGTCTTGTCGAGGGCGGCCTGTGCGTCAAGGAGCGAGACCATTGGGGCAAGGGAATTGGCGTAGCGTTTTTCAATAAGCCTGACGCCCTCTTCGGCAGCCATCAGCGCGTCGCGCGTAAGCTGAAGCCGTTTTTGCGCCTCCTCCAGGGTCATAAAGGCCTCGTAGACCTCATAGGCGGCCTGTTTTTTCATCCCACTGAGATGTTCAGCGGCCTCGGCGGCCTCAAATCTTGCCTTTGCCCACTGGGATTCTCTTCTCATGCCGTCAAATACGTTTATCTTCATAAAGACGCCTATCTGGTAGCTCTTCCCTTCGTCGCCAAACGGGTAGCGATGTTCATTCAATTGATAATTGCCGCCAAGGGCTATTGAGGGCAGATATTCGGCCTTTGCAAGATTAATGGATTTCTTCGCGTTTTCATGGTTTTTCTCCATGGCAAGGACATCGGCGCGGCTGAGGGCGCCCTTCAGGTATTCGTCGACGGGCGCTGTGGTAAAATTCATTTTCTCATCGGCGCTGTCATAGGGCGCGTCGGAGCCAATCATCAGGCCAAGAGACCTTTTGGCAAGATTCAGGTTTTTCGCGGCAGTAACGGTACGCATCTGCGCCTCGGACAGGGCCGTTTGTGCCTGCAACAGGTCTGAATGCAGCCCCGTACCTGTTGAGAGGCGTGCCTTAGCGATGCGCAGATGTTCTGTGGCGTCCTCAAGGCTTTTTGAGGCCGCGGCCTTGTAGGCCTTTGCCGTTTTTACACCGATGTATGCCTTAAATACATCAAGGACTGTGGTCTCTTCAAGGCGTGTCTGCTCATGCGCTCTGCCTTCGGCGCGCACTGAGGCCATGTCGATGGCGATATAGGCCTTCATGGAAAACACCGGCATTTCAAATTGAAAGTTGGTACGATAGTTATTTATAGGGGCGGGGTCTTTCAAGGCGGACAAATCGGCGCTGGTAAAACGTCCCTGGTTTAGTTTTGACATAAAGAAAAGCGTCGGATTATTAGTGTTGGAGTAAGCCTCTTCGATCTCAATTTTCGGCAGCAAGCTGCCCCACGCGATAGAGACATCTTTTTTTAGTGCCTCAACCGCCCATTTCCCAGCCCTTATGCGATGGTTGTCTTTGAGAGCGGCCGCTATGGCCTCGTTAAGGGTTATAACGGTTGACGGCTGTTCATTGGCCTGGCAATGTGCAGGGAATGAGTTAATGGCCAGCAATAATAATGCAACTACGGCTAATGGTTTTACACTTTGCATAAGCAAAAGGTATCATTTTTCATTTATCTTTGTCAACCTCAACAGAACTTGACAATCCCGGCCAGAAATTGTTAAGTTAACAGCCAGAAACGGGCGATTAGCTCAGCGGTAGAGCGCTGCCTTCACACGGCAGAAGTCACAGGTTCAAGCCCTGTATCGCCCACCATCTTTTCCACTTAGCTATTTCACTCCCTGTCCTTCTCGGCTACCTTGCCTATGCCTACTATGGCGTTTTCCTTGCCTACATCCATTACCTTTACGCCCTGCGTGTTCCTTCCTATTATGGAAATTGTCTCGACGGATGTGCGAATCATCTTGCCTGCTTTTGTTACGACCATGATTTCATCCTCATCTCTTACCTGTATCAGGCCTATTACCTTGCCGCCTTTTTCGGTTACTTTTATAGAGATTACGCCCTGTCCGCCGCGGCTTTGTACGTTATACTCTTTGGTCATCGTCCTTTTGCCAAATCCAAATTCCGTAATGGTCAGAAGCGCCGTCCTCTCCTCTATGACCTCCGCGGAGACTGCCTCGTCGCCTTCCTTGAATCTTATACCGATTACCCCTCTTGAGCTTCTGCCCGTCGGCCTTATGTCATTTTCGTTAAAGCGTATCGCCAGGCCATAACTTGAGCCTATCAGGATGTCTGACTCTCCGTCTGTCACCCTTACGGCTATCAGCTCGTCGTCATCGTCAATCGTTATCGCTATGACGCCCTTGCCGCGGGGATTGCTGAAGTCCTTCAGCTCTGTCTTTTTTACTATCCCCTTTTTCGTGAACATCATCAGGTATCCCTTGTCGAAACCCTTTACGGGCAGGGCCGTGGCGATTTTCTCACCCGATTGCAGTTGAAGGAGATTCACTATGGCCTTGCCCTTGGCGGAGCGGCCCGCCTCGGGTATCTGATAGATCTTCTGCCAATAGAGCCTGCCCAGGTTTGAAAAGAACAGTATGTAGTCGTGTGTCGAGCCGATAAACAACTGCTTTACGTAGTCCTCCTCGCGTGTCTCCATGCTTAGGGAGCCTTTGCCGCCGCGTCGCTGCCTGCGGTACTCCGAGATGGGGTTTCTCTTTATATAACCATTGTGTGATACGGTTATCACCATCTCCTCTTCGGTTATCAGGTCCTCTATGGAGATTTCCTGTATGTCGGAGACTATTTCGGTGCGCCTTACGTCTGCGTATTTCTCTTTTATCTCAATAAGCTCGCCCTTGATTATCTCGTCTATGAGGGCGGCACTGCCCAATATCGCCGTAAGCCTCTCTATCTCCTTAATAACCTCGTTGTATTCGCTTACGATTTTCTCTCTTTCAAGTCCGGTGAGGCGCTGCAGGCGCATATCCAGTATTGCCGTGGCCTGTATCACGGTCAAGGGATATGCCGTGGTCAGGCCCAGTTTTGCCTCATCCGGCGTACTGGCGGCCCTGATTAGTTTTATTATCGCATCGAGATTGTCTATGGCTATCTTCAACCCCTCTAATATGTGTGCGCGCTCCTGTGCCTTTCTCAGGTCAAACTTCGTCCGCCGTACTATTACGTCCCTTCTGTGCTGCAAAAACTCTGAAAGAACGCGCTTTAAGCCCATCACATGCGGCTGCCCGTGAGAAAGTGCCAGCATTATTATCCCGAATGTCACCTGCATCTGCGTGTGCTTATAGAGATTATTCAGCACCACCTGGGGCATCTCGTCTCTCTTCAGTTCAATTACCACCCTGATACCGTCCCTGTCGGATTCGTCCCTGAGGTCTGAAATCCCCTCAATCTTTTTCTCGCGGACTAGTTCGGCAATCTTTTCCATCAATCTGGCCTTGTTCACCTGGTAGGGCATTTCGTCAATAATAATACTCTCACCGCCTCTTGCGCGTTGCTCGAATGATGCCTTTGCCCTTACGCGAATCTGTCCCCGGCCGGTCTCATAGGCGTCCCTTATGCCCTTAAGGCCAAAGATTATGCCACCCGTGGGGAAATCCGGCCCCTTTATATATTGCATCAGCTCCGGTACACCTATATCCGGCTCGTCCAGCAGCCTTAGTAGTGCGCCCGTCACCTCACCAAGATTGTGCGGGGGGATGTTCGTTGCCATACCTACCGCTATGCCTGAGGCTCCATTGATTATCAGATTAGGTATTGTGGAGGGCAGGACAAGGGGTTCCTCCGTGGTCTCGTCAAAATTCGACGTAAAGTCCACCGTCTCCTTGTCAATATCGCGCAACAGCTCCTCGGCAATCTTCGCAAGGCGCGCCTCCGTGTATCTGTATGCCGCAGCCGGGTCTCCGTCCATTGAGCCAAAGTTCCCCTGGCCGTCTATCAGCGGGTATCGCATGTTAAAGTCCTGGGCCAGCCTGACAAGAGCGTCATACACGGCGCTATCGCCGTGGGGATGGTATTTCTTGAGTACCTCGCCTACGACACCGGCGCATTTCGAGTACCTGCGCGTTGAGAGCAGCCCCTCGCGAAACATCGCATAGAGTATCCTCCTTTGTACCGGCTTCAGCCCGTCCCTTACCTCGGGCAGCGCCCTCCCTATGATTACGCTCATTGCGTAGTCCAGGTAACATACCTTCATCTCCTCTTCTATGCTTACTTGTATGGTGGACATTTTGTGTTTTCTCCCGCTGTTTTATATTTATTAAATATCTATATTTCTTGCCTCGAGGGCATGTTTTGTGATGAATTCCTTTCTTGGCTCGACCTGGTCGCCCATCAATATTGTAAACAGCGCGTCAGATTGCACGGCATCCTCTATTGTCACCTGCATGAGGATGCGCTTGTCCTGGTCCATCGTAGTCTCCCACAACTGCTGCGGGTTCATCTCTCCAAGTCCTTTATATCTCTGTATGTTCAGGCCCTTTTTGGCTGCCTTCATTATGAACTCCAGAAGCTCGGCCGTGTTGTTAAACGGCTGCTCCTGGCCCTGGTACCAGATTGTATATGGCGGGTCGCCCAGCTCATCCACTATCGTATAATAGTTCCTCAGCGAGGTAAACTCCGGGGAGTGGAGGAATTCCACGTTCAGATTCATGGCGTTGTTCTTTCTGGTAATCCTGACGCTGTGGCTTAAGTGTTCCTCGTCAACCTCTATGGGGCCGGTATCCATTTCCTTTAGCTCTTCCTTTAATTTTGACATCAACTGCTCAAGGGCAGGCTCACTCTTAATTATGTCCTCCAGCATCTTTGTCCTTAGCAGGTATTTTAAGACCTCGGGGTCTTTACGCCGCTTTGAGTGCCACTCTATGAGTTTTTCAAAATTCACGAGACGCTTCAGATACGGCAGGAAGGACTTTCCCTTTATCATACTGCCCCTGACTGAGACCTCCAGTTCGTTTGAGACCAGCTCATAGAGCATGTCCTGGAGTTCGGTATCGTTTTGGATGTACTTTTCAGTCTTGCCCTTTTTAACCTTATATAGCGGGGGCTGTGCGATATACAGATAGCCGCGCTCGATTACCTCGGGCATCTGGCGATAAAAAAACGTCAGCAATAGTGTGCGTATGTGCGCGCCGTCTACGTCGGCGTCGGTCATCAGGACTACCTTGTGGTAGCGCAGTTTTGCTATGTCAAACTCGTCAGAGCCGATGCCGGTGCCAAGGGCCGTGATGAGTATGCGGATTTCCTCGGAAGACAGCATCTTGTCAAATCTTGCCTTCTCGACGTTGAGAATCTTCCCTCTGAGGGGCAATATGGCCTGGAATCTCCTGTTGCGGCCCTGTTTTGCGGAGCCGCCGGCCGAGTCCCCCTCTACTATGAATATCTCACTCAGTGCGGGGTCTTTCTCCGAGCAGTCGGCAAGTTTTCCCGGCAGTCCCGAGTCCTCAAGCGCGCCCTTTCTCCTGGTCAGCTCACGGGCCTTTCTTGCCGCGTCGCGTGCCCTCAGCGCTTGTACGGCCTTCTCTATAATCTTTCTCGCTGCCGCGGGGTTTTCCTCAAAAAATATGCTAAGCTTCTCGTTCGAGATAGACTCCACTATGCCCTTTACATCGGTATTGCCTAGTTTCATCTTTGTCTGCCCCTCAAACTGGGGGTTGGGCAGCTTTACGCTTATCACCGCGGCAAGGCCCTCTCGCACGTCCTCACCGGATAGAGAGCCGGTCTTGAGGAGGCCCGTTGAGGAAATATACGTATTTGTGCTGCGTGTCAGGGCCGCCTTAAAGCCGCTCAGGTGCGTTCCGCCTTCTCTTGTGTTTATGTTGTTGGCAAAGGAATATATCATCTCCGCGTAGCCGTCATTATACTGCATCGCTATTTCGACAATCATACCGTCTTTTTCGCCGTATATATACAGGGGTTTGTCCTGAATCAGGCTTTTATTTTTGTTGATATGCTCAACGAAGGAGATTATGCCGCCCGAATATAAGAACTCATTCTTTTTGTCCGTCCTCTCGTCTTCCATTGTTATTTTCAGGCCCTTATTTAAAAACGCCAGCTCTCTGAGCCTCTGTGACAGGATGTCGAAACTCAGCTCCGTCGTTTCAAATACATCGGGGTCGGCCTTAAAGATTATCTTCGTCCCCTTTCTCTTAGTCTCTCCAACTACCTTAAGGCCTTCACAGGGGAAACCCCTCTCAAAGCGTTGCTGGTAGACCTTGCCATCCCTTCTTATCTCAAGTTCGAGCCATTCGCTAAGTGCATTTACCACTGAGACGCCGACTCCGTGCAGTCCACCAGAGATCTTATAGGCCGAGGAGTCGAACTTGCCTCCGGCGTGCAGCTCCGTCAGGACTATCTCCGCCGCTGTCCTACCCTCCGGGTCGTCCGCATGTACGTTTGTGGGGATGCCGCGTCCGTCATCCACTACGGAACAACTGCCGTCGTGGTGTAAGACTACGTCTATGTTCGCGCAATGCCCCGCCAGGGCCTCATCGACACTGTTGTCAACCACCTCATACACCAGATGGTGCAGCCCCTCTATGCCGGTTGACCCTATGTACATGGCCGGCCTTGTCCTGACGCCCTCAAGGCCCTTCAGGATTTTTATCGACTCCGCCTGATACATTTCTTCCATTAACGGCTTAACGGCGTTTTCCTCAGCAGTACTTTTTTGAACATCACCCATTCGTTTACCTCTGTTAATGATTTATTTTTTCTCTGATTTCTTAACCTTTTTCATCAGTACCGCTCCACTGTCAGTCTGAAATATCATCTTCCTGCCCTGGTTTCCGCCGACATCCGAGCTGAATATTCTTATGCCCTCATCAGACAATAAGTCCTCGGCTATTAAAATATTCCTCTCTCCGACGTTTAACAACCCGGAGCTGCTCTCCATCATCGCGGCCCCGCCAAATACCTTTGCCTGTAAATTCCTTTTATTCGTGCCAAACGACAACATCTTCTCCAATAATTTCGTTATCGCAATATTGCCATATTTCGGCGATGGCAGCCCTTCACCGTTCCACAGCGGGAGCAGATAGTGGTTCATACCGCCAATTTTCAAGACCGTATCCCAAAAACATACCGCTACACAAGAGCCTAATATGGTCGTGACGGCCGTAGGGTCCTTGTCGGCATAGAGCGTACCGGGATATAGAAAATGCTCTTTCATTGCCTGTTAGTTTAGAACTTCTCTCCCTCGTCCTCAAAGATAAACTCGTTGCCATCGCTGGAAAATCCCTCCGTCTCAGGCCCCATGGACTCAGGTATGGTTACCGAAAACACGCTCCCCGCACCCTTTGAGCTTGACACAGAAATCGAGCCGTCCAGCAAGTCAAGTATTGCCTGTGTTATGCTCAGGCCAAGGCCGTGCCCTCTGTGTGTCTTTGTCGAGCCTGTCTCAACTTGCCTGAACCTGTCAAAGATGACATCCAGTTCGGAGTTATCCATGCCAACTCCGTTGTCTTTAACATCGATCCTGAGAGACCCGTCTTCCATCCACAGCTTTACCTCTACCTTGCCGTCCTCGTTGCTGAACTCTATCGCGTTGGATATGAGATTGGAGACGACCAGGCCGAGTTTTTCCGGGTCGGTCTTAAAAAAAATCTCTGATTGCTCATCATCATCCCAGTCATATACCATTTCAATCTTTACGTTTTTATTCTCCGCGTAATGCCTGAACGACGATATTATATTATCGAACATTGCAACCACATCGACGATTGAGACCCCTATTGACGTCTCACCGGACTCAAGCTCAGCCGCCGCGAATATATTCTTTATCTGAAAGTCCAGATTAAAGGACTCCTCATGTATTAGTGATATAATGTCTCTGATAGTGTTGCAGTCTATTTCCTTCGCGCTGAGAAGCTGCTGTGACAGGCCCAGTATCGAAGTCAGCGGGTTATTTATCTCATTCCTGATGTTCGACAGGAAATTACTCTTCAGGGCCTCAGACTCCTGGAGCTTCTTGTTAATCTTCACAAGCTTCTTTGTCATTGCCTTCAGGTCAAAGAGCGCGCTATCGCTTTCATGGAAACGCACCTTTAACTCCTCTATCAATTCCTTATTTGTAAGTCTCGACATAAAAAGGCCTCCCCGCCTATATCCTCATCGGCATTAATACGCATTTATAGTCAGCATTTCCCTCTTCCACCAATAAAGTCGGCGTCAGCGTGTCCAGAAGCTCTAAGGCAACGTTTTGTGACCTCATAGACTGAAGGGCGTCAAGCACATATTTAGCGTTAAACCCCAACGTAATCGGCTCGCCGTCAAATCCGACCTTTAACCCGTCATGCGCCTCACCAAGTTCAGGGTCTGTAGCGAATACGTTCATCTGGCCTTTCTCTAAATCCACCCGCACAACGCGGCTCTTCTCTCTGCCTATTACGGACACCCTTCTGAGGGTCTTTATCAGTTCCTCCCTGTCTATAAGGACAGACTTATCGTTGTTTACCGGTATGACTTGCTCGTAATTCGGATACGTGCCCTCTATTAACTTTGTGAGAAACTCCTTTTCGCCCAGGGTGAATCTCATGTGGTTTTTAGCTATCTCAAATTGGATGGCCCCCTCTTGCGCTCCCAGAAGCCGCCTTAGTTCCATCACGGCCTTCCGTGGTATGATGGCCTTGATTTCTTCTTCAGTGTCCATTTCCATGTCTGAGTACACCACTGAGAGCCTGTGGCCGTCTGTGCCGACCATGACAATCTTTTTCTTCTGGCCTATTACATGAAACAAGACGCCGTTTAAGGCATAGCGCGGGTCATTCTCCCCCGCGCAGTAGATTGTCCTGTCGAGCATGTCAAGGAGTTTCTCCGCCTGTATGGAGAAACTTATCTTATCGTCCAGTGAGGGCCAGTGCGGGTATTCATCCGCGTTTAACGCGGCAATCCTGTATGAGCTCTTCCCGGACTTCATCTTTACCCAGTTGACCTCGTCCTCTTCTATATGAATATCACCGGCTACTTCTCTGGATATCTCAAAGATCTTCTTGGCTGGCAGGCAAATCGTGCCGGATTTCTCTATCTCCATTATCTCTATAGGTTCTCTTATTGCCATATCGAGGTCTGTAGCGTAGACGGTACTTTTTTCCCTGCTTATATCAAGGAGAAAGTTGGACAATATTGGTATGGTTGTCTTCTTCTCGACAATGTTCTGCATATCTCCAAGCCTTTTGTAGAGCTCATCTTTCGATATAGTTACTATCATAGCTATAGGTCTCCTTACGGTTTTATTTTATTTATCAGATATTCGATCGTTTTATTGAACGATTCGTCATTTTCTACCTTCGCCTCCATCTGTTTACAGGCATAGATTACCGTGGCGTGATCTTTTCCCCCAAACGACTTGCCTATGTCTCCGAGGGACAACTCTGTCATTTTCTTCGTTATATACATTGCCACCTGTCTGGGAAGGGCTATCTCCTTTGTCCTTTTCTTTGATTTCATATCAGGCAGCTTTACGCCAAAATATTCGCATACAATCTTTTGTATATTGTCGACATTTACCGGCTTTGTGTCGTCGGTAAAAATGTCCTTAAGCACCTCTTTTGCCAGGGATATGTTTATCGGCCTATCTGTCAGATTTGAGTGTGCGGCAAGTTTTATCAGGCACCCCTCCAGCTCTCGTATATTTGACCTTATCTTTGTCGCAAGGAAATATACCATGTCATCGGGCAGGAATATCTTATGTACCTCGGCTTTTTTCTGCAATATTGCCATCTTTAACTCAACCGCCGGTGGTTGTATGTCGGCAATCAGGCCCATCGTAAAACGTGATTTCAATCTGTCGGTTATATCGGAGAGTTCCTTTGGCGGACGGTCACTTGAGATTACAATCTGTTTTTGTTTTTCATAGAGGGCATTAAACGTATGAAAGAACTCCACCTGAGTCTGTGTCTTATTGGCGATAAACTGCACGTCGTCAAGCAGCAGTATATCCACAGTCCTGTATTTTTCCTTCAAATCGCTCATCTTTTCATGCCTGATAGCAGAGACGACCTCGTTTGTGAACTGCTCCGAAGACACATAGATGATACTTGCATCGGGCAGCATATCGGCAACCTTGTTTCCTATTGCGGTTATTATATGGGTCTTTCCAAGCCCGACGTCTCCGTATATAAACAGCGGATTATAGGTCTTTCCCAATGATTCACTTACCGCGAGGGCCGCCGCGTGTGCGAATTGGTTAGATGGGCCTACGACAAATGTATCGAATGTGTATCTTGTATTTAAAAATATCCCCTTGCCGGCAAGCCTTGCTTTTCTTGTTTGCATGGTAATCTCTTTTTTTGCAAAATCCGGCGCAGGCTCCTGGTCTATCTTAAAGTGGACATTTATGTTGTCTTTCATTACCCATTCAAAGGCGTCACTTAACAAACGCGGATAGTTGTCCTCTATCCACTCCCTGAAAAACCTGTTCGGTACGGCTAATATCGCGTCGTTTTCTTTCATCTCAAGCAGCTTTACAGGCTTAAACCACAAGTCAAAAGCGGCTTTACCAACCTTAGCCTCTATGAAATCAAGACAGTCCTTCCAGGTATTCCCTATATCCATGATAGATTTGCCTGTTTTAAATATGTTACTAACATGTTACTAACAATTGTTAGTAACTCCTTTATATTTATTATATAATTCCTTGATTTAATGTTCATAATTGCACCTCGCAGCCGGCATGTGAATAACCATCCTCCACAAGCCTGTTTATCAACATGTCTGCTAACAAGGCAACTACCCGATACACAAGCAATATACCGCTTTGTTCTAGTTTCACACGGCCCCTACTGTTACTACTATTTATATATATAAAGAGAGTAATAGTAGTACTACCGTGTTTTACGCAGGAATAAGTACTCTTTGATATAGGCATCTATCTCTCCGTTTAAGACTGCGTTGACGTTTCCGGTCTCAAAACCGGTCCTGTGGTCTTTGACCATTCTGTAGGGTTGTAAGACGTATGAACGGATTTGATTGCCCCACTGTATGTTTTTCTTGTCCCCGATGATTCCTTCCATTTTTTTTTCCTGGCTTACAATTTCTCTTTCGTAGAGCCTGGACTTTAAGATGCTCATGGCCCTTTCCTTGTTTCTGTGCTGAGAGCGCTCGTTTTGGCACGATACTACGATTCCACTTGGATTATGGGTTATACGCACGGCCGAGGATACCTTGTTGATATGCTGGCCACCGGCCCCCGACGCCCTGAACGTGTCGATTCTTATGTCCTCTTCTTTTATCTCTATCTCAATGTCTTTCTCAACATCCGGATATACTAAAACGGCGGCAAAAGACGTATGCCTCCTCTTGTTTGAGTCAAAAGGGGAGATGCGCACGAGCCTGTGAACTCCTACCTCGCTCTTTAAATAACCATAGGCATAAGGGCCTGTGAAGGTGATTGTGGCACTTTTGATGCCGGCCTCGTCGCCATTGAGAATATCGACTATGTCTGTGGTGAATTTGTTTTTTTCGGCCCATCTCAGGTACATCCTCATGAGCATCTGTGCCCAGTCCTGGCTTTCGGTGCCTCCGGCCCCGGGATGAATGTCCACAATGGCGTTGTTAATATCAAGCTTATGTGACAGGAGGTGCTTTAGCTCAAGCCTGTCAAACTTCGACTCCGTTGTCTTTAGTTTGTCTTCAATGTCTTTTACAAACAGCTCACCATCCTGTTCGCCGAGTATGGAGAGGGAATCGAACAGGTATCTGACATCGCTCTGGAGGTCGTTGTATGAAGAGATAACGTCCTCGATATATGATTTCTTCTTTTGAAGCTCATTAAGGCGTTCATATGACGGCCACATGTCGCTTTTTGAGAGCTGGGCGTCAATGTCTGATATCTCTTTTTGCAGGTTGTCTATTTCAAAGATAACCTCTTAGGGCAGAGAGTTTCTCCTCGAGCGGCTTGATTTTCAGTTCCATTTCGATGATCATTCTGGTATCCTCCTTGGTTGGCGTTGCGAGCGCCCCTTTATTAATTTTATGATAATTGCCAGGTTGATAATATTGCATATATGCGCGAATATGCCTCCGAAGAGCGAAAAAAACGTGATAGCGGGGTTTGTGTTAATATCCCTGGTTATAATGGCCTTCTCAAAGAGTTCTGACTTGGCCATTACCGCCCCATTACTGTCAATAAACCCGGAGATACCGGTATTAGCGGCCCTCATCACCGGTTTTCTGGTTTCTATGGCCCTGAACACGGCCATTATAAAGTGCTGATACGGGCCAGAAGTCCTTCCAAACCACGCATCATTCGTAATGGTAACAATAAAATCTCCGCCATATCTGTAAAAGGCACCGACGAGTTCGGAAAAGGCAATCTCATAACATATTGGGGCCGCAAAGCCTCCTAAAGGGGTTTTCGCAATGGTAAGCGTCTTTCCCTGCGTAAAATCGCCTATTCCTGTTACAAGTTTATCGATAAAAAACAGTACATCCCTTAACGGCACATATTCCCCGAAGGGAACCAGATGTATTTTATCATAAATACACAGAATTTTTCCATCTGGCGCTAATACCACGGCACTATTTGTAAGCGAATATCTGCCGTTTTTGTAACCCCTGACCAGGTCGGTGCCGAATACGAGATATATACCTAGCTCTTTTTGAAAGGAAATCAGGTCTTCCGTGTGATTTTTATCGCTTCCAAAGAGAAATGGCAACGAAGACTCCGGCCATATGACAAGTTTCGCGCCGTCTGAGACTGCCTTAAGTGTCAGGGTCTTATAGGTGTCGATGATGGTTGCCGTAAAATTTTTGTCCCACTTTTTTTCCTGTTCAACATTGCCCTGGATGACGCTTACTCTGACGGTATTGGCGGCCATATTATTATTTAAGCGTTTATAACCGTAAGTAAAAACAACGGCCATGATTACGGTGAAATAAGCAAACGGCAGGAGTTTCCTTATAAATGGGCGCTCTGGCGTTCGCCCTTTGATAATGAAATCTGCGATAACGGCATTAAAAAATACGATCAGAAATGAGATGCCGTAGACACCGGTGATATCGGCAATCTGTATCAGGGGTAGGATTTTATACTGCGTGTAGCCCAGATATGACCAGGGAAAACCACTGAATAATATGCCCCTGAAGTACTCCAGTCCCACCCAAAGCGACGGTGCGCTTATATATACGGGTACTTTTGTCTTCTTTGCCGCAAGATGCAGGAGGAGGCAAAAGACGCCTGTATATATGCTCTGGTAAAGTGACAGGAGAAGCACTATTGACATACTTGCTACCAGCGGCAGGTGTCCGTAGTTATTTATCGAATGTGATATCCAGTACTGAGTTCCGAAGAAATATATTACACCGGCCACAACGCCTGCCTTAAAGGAATACCCGTGCCCGTTGGAGTTTAGTATGGAATAAATCAGCGGCACGAGGGCGACCCACGACAAAAAGTGGATATCCGGCGTGGGAAACGACAGATATAGCAGGGCGCCCGTAAAGACGGCCGGAAAGTATGTTAGCGCAAATTTATTAATTGTTCCCATAAAAACCAAATCTTGACATATTATAGAGTAAATTGTTTATATATAACTGCGTGGGCAGTTAGCTCAGTCGGTAGAGCAGAGGCCTGAAAAGCCTCGTGTCCGCAGTTCAACTCTGCGACTGCCCACTTTATACAACTACTAATTATATTATAACGGCCTTAAATTAAGCGAATTAATATGTCATTGGGTATTCGATGAGACTAATAGAAGACGATAGGGACTACCGGCAATTCATAGGGGTTATAAGAAACAGGTCCGATAACGTCGGAACCGGCGTCATAAAATCCGTAAAAAAAATAATAGAAGACGTAAAAAAAACCGGCGATAAAGCAGTAGCGTATTACACGTCAAAATTTGACAATTTCGGCGGCTTGCCATTTAAGGTATTGGACTCGACGATAGAAGAGTATTCTGAAAAGGCGCAGCGTCCTTTTCTCAAGTCCCTGAGAAAATCAATAGACCGAATAAGGAGATTTCACAAAAGGCAGATAGAGCACTCCTGGAGCTTTAAGAGCCGCGGTGCGGTGCTGGGACAACTGATAAGGCCGCTTGAGCGTGTAGGTGTGTATGTACCTGGCGGCACAGCGTCTTATCCGTCGTCCGTGTTAATGAATGTCATACCGGCGCAGATTGCCGGAGTAAAGGAGATAGCCCTCTGTGTCCCATTCCCCAACGGACAGATAAACCCCTATGTGATGGCGGCGATAAAGGCCGTGGGGGTGACAGAGGTATACGCTATCGGCGGGGCGCAGGCGATTGCCGCGATGGCCTATGGGACGGCGTCAATAAAAAAGGTGGATAAAATCGTTGGACCGGGAAACGCCTATGTAGCGGCGGCAAAGAAAATGGTCTTTGGCGTGGTGGACATAGACATGATTGCCGGGCCGTCAGAGATTCTGATAGCGGCGGATGAAACGGCAGAGGCGCCTTTCATAGCGGCAGACCTCTTGAGCCAGGCGGAACATGACGAAAACGCCTCCTCAATTTTGGTAACTACTTCCATAGAGTTGGCCCAAAAAGTACAAACGGAGCTTAACGAGCAATTAAAAAGATTAACACGAATAAAAATCGCCGAAAAATCACTGAAAAACTTTGGCGCTATAATAATAGCCGCCAACACCGGAGAGATGTTTGACCGCGTCAACGAAATAGCCCCCGAGCATCTTCAGATAATGACAAAAGAGCCGGAGAAAGACATGGAGCTGGTCAAAAACGCGGGCGCCGTTTTTTTAGGGAAATGGTCGGCAGAGCCGCTTGGGGACTACTCAGCCGGGCCGAACCACACACTGCCGACAAACGGGACGTCGAGGTTTTTCTCACCGCTAGGCGTCTATGATTTTATAAAAAGGACATCCCTGATAAATTTCAGCAAAGAGGGATTCAGGGAAATTGCCGAAACGGTAGAGATAATGGCAGGGTACGAGGGATTTCAGGCCCATGCCGAATCGGTAAGGGTAAGAAAAAGGGCGCTTCAGAAAAATTAAACAAATATTTTAGAAATACAAGTTGAACTCCTTCCAATGCAATTAAAAATTCAGTTATAATAGCTCGTGGCAGAATTGATGGCAGCCGGAAAGCGAAGCGAAAGCGGCAGATGATAATATTAGACAACGTATCGAAGACCTATGATTATCAGGTGGCGCTGAGTAATATAAGTTTAACTGTGGAAAAAGGGGAAATGGCCTTTGTTACAGGCCCGAGCGGCGCCGGCAAGACCACGTTGTTTAAGCTCCTCTACCTGGCCGAGAAGCCCGACGAAGGGACGTTAACAATCGCCGGGTTCAACGCGGCGGATTTAAAGGACTCGGCCATACCGTATTTAAGGAGAAACATCGGGGTTGTGTTTCAGGACTTTAAACTTCTCAATAACAAGACCGTGTACGACAACATTGCCCTGGCGCTAAGAATCCGCGGTATTGTGGAAAGGGAAATCAAAGAGCGGGTACACAGTGTGCTTAAAATGGTAAATCTAAGGCACAAGGCGGACAGCTACCCGCTGACACTCTCCGGTGGCGAGCAGCAGAGAATCACCATAGCCAGGTCAATTGTCGGCGAACCCACGGTTATGCTTGCCGATGAGCCGACGGGAAATCTGGACGAAGAGAACGAAAAAGAGATAATGAAGATTTTTAAACATATAAACAACAAAGGGACAACAATATTAATAGCCACACATAACCGCGCGCTTTTTGAAAACACGGCAAAAAGGGTGTTTCTATTAGAGGGCGGCAGGCTGGTTAAAGGGGAAGAGAAATAGGTGTTTTCACTAAGGCTGGCCCTTCAGAGCATATTTAAAGAGAAGTGGATGAACATCCTGTCCATGCTGTCCATAGGGGTGATGTTGTTTATTTTAATCTCTGTTGCCATTGTAGTATATAACGTGGAGATGCTTACGGCACAGCTCCCTGAGAGGCTGACGCTGGTAGTACTGTTAAAAGAAGATGTGGAAGGCGAGGAAATTAAGGCCATACAGACGGCCATAAGGGCAGACCAGACGGTTAAAAGCATAACGTTCGTATCGAAAGAAAAGGCCCTTGAAGACCTTAAGAAGGTGTTTAAAAAGGACGACTTTATACTTAAGGGCTTTGGAGAGAATCCCCTGTTTGATTCGTTTGACGTGAGACTAAAGAGCGAGGGTGTAAAAAAAGATGAGGTAAAGCGCCTGATACAGAATATAAAGTCCATACATGGGGTGGACGACGTAGAGTACGGGGAGGCGCTGATGGACTCAATTTACGCGTTAAAGGGTGGGTTGAGGGCCTTGGGACTGAGCATAGGCATTATATTTGTGTGTTCGGTTACGTTTATCTGTTATGCTACGGTGAAGATACTGTTTTACAGGCATAAGGACGAGATAGAAATATATAAACTACTTGGGGCGACGAGGTGGTTCGTGAGGGTGCCGTTTTTCATGGAAGGCTCGATAATAGGCCTTTTGGGCGGAGCAATAGGGTCGGGGATGCTGTTAGGGTTTTATTCTTATTTCATTAAGAAACTAATGGTGGATATACCGATGTTTACGATTATAAGCATACCGATGCAGTTTTTATATATGTTGCCGGTGTTTGGGTTATTCTTAGGCTTGGGGGGGGCGGTGCTGGCGCTTGGAAGGCTGAAGTATTAGGATGCAAAGGACGGTAGTGCCGATTATTATATTAGCAGTATTGCTGCCGGCAGGGATTGTATACGCCGAAGGGGCGAAGGACAAGTATAAAAAGATACAGGAAGAGATAAAAATCCATAAAGATAAACTTGAGCACTCAAAAAAGAAAGAGATAAGTGTCATTGAAGAACTGGAGAAGGCAGACAGGGAATTAAACAGAATCAACCATCAGATAGAAAAAGAAAGGGCACAGGTCAACGAGCTTGAGGTAAACATACAGACGGTAAAGCAGGATATAGTGAAGACCGAAAAAACGATAACCGCGCTGCGCGCGTCACTAAAGAAGAGGCTTCAGGCCATTCAGCGCTACGGCTATAATGTTGACAGAATCCTGGTGCTGTTAAACGTGGACGGTTTTTACGAGATGTTAAGGACGACGAGGTATCTGTCGAAGATGTCCGGCAGTGAATACAGGCAGATGGAGAGTTACAAGGACATGTCAAATAAACTCTCTGAAAAGGAAAAGAAATTGCAGGCACTGGTTGCGCAGTTAAAATCGAAGGCAGATAAATTACAAGGCTCTGAGATTTCGCTGGTAGAAAAAAAGAAAGACCGCGAAAACATACTCCTGTCCGTGAGAAAGGAACAGGCCCTCTATGGCTCAATGTTAAAAGAACTGGAGTCGACATCGAACCGGTTGAAGGATTTCCTGGAAAAGAATGAGAACGAGATGTCCGATGCCGGCAAGGAATTCAAAAACCTCAGGGGCAAGCTGTCATGGCCGTTAAACGGCAAGGTAGCCATCCCATACGGGTCGCACCAGGACCCGCAGTTCAAGACCCCGGTCTACAGAAACGGGATTTATATCAGCTCTGACAACGACCCGGCCGTCAAGGCGGTCTACGATGGGAAGGTGGTGTTTGCGGATATGTTCAAGGGGCTGGGGCAGGTGGTAATCCTGAGCCACGGCATGGGTTACCACACGGTATATGCCAATCTGAGCGGCATGTTTGCCAGGGTAGGAGACATAGTGAAATCCAGAAGCACAATAGGAAACGCGGGGACATCGACACTGCTGAACGCGGCGGGGATGTATTTTGAGATAAGATATAAGGGAAAACCGATAAATCCACTACAGTGGTTGAAAAGGGATAATTAGGAGGATGAATGAGTAAGA
>PEAC01000067.1 GCA_002753305.1 Nitrospirae bacterium MYbin6 | reverse complement strand
CGTCTTTCAACACAATTGGCTACTCCATCAAGGACCTCGGCGTAAATAACGCCTTTGGGGGCAGGCTGTTTAACAGCGGCGTGGATATAAACAACGACGGCCCCTCGGATTTCCTGTTTTTTGGTGTTTCCAACTCACCTAGCGGGCAGCTTGACGACTGGCAGGGTGGAGTAATAAAGGTCTACACCGGAGGTTCAGACCCAAGGGTGGAGTGCTCAGGCAACTGCTGTAATACGGACTGCGGCAGCTGCTGGGATTTCAACACGACGTATTTTAATCTGGCAAAGCAGCCCATAACTTCTAAGTTGTCAGTAGGCAAGTGCTTCGGGACGTGGTTCATTCACGGCGGCTCAGGGAGGTATTTTAACCCCGGAGAGGACTACAGCATATCGCAAAGCGATTTTCTCTTTGGCGTTCCCATGCTCTATACGGCAAGTAATTGCTGTGACCCAACTACAGGGTGCAGCAACAGCATAAACAGCCTCCATTCGGAGTCAATCACAACCGGCGACACATGTTCAACTATGACGACAGCGCGGGTAAATAACATCTTACAAAAAGGATGGACCTGGCAGTTAAACCCTACCGGTACTACCGATTCTTTCGGAATTGTTTACAAGAAGGAACGAGTGGTGTCTGATCCCGTATTAACGTCAAACGTAGCAGTATTTACCTCTACCGAACCATCGGCAGACACATGTGCCTATGGAGGGCAATCAAGGGCGTGGGCAATGAACTGTATGCTGGGTACATCCATAAAGGACACCAGCACCGGTACTACTGCCTGCAGCTCATACGTAGTTGCCTCAAACGTATTAACCGGCAAGGTGTTCCTGCAGCTTTCAACGGCGGCCATAAACCAGTTGACCCTTGGGACGGCCTTTACGGGGTTAGGTGGCAGGGCGTCGGCGTTCTTTACCGGCATTACCCCGGAGTCACCCCCCAGCATTCTGGCTGGGCCATCCACTACGAAAAGTAAACTCATGCACTATATTGAGAGATGACGGCAGATGAAAACATACATAGGAAATGGCGGCGGCGGTGGATTTACGATGATAGAGGTCGTCGTAGTTCTGGTAATAATTGGCATACTGGCGGGGCTTATGGCTACACAATTTACCGGCTCAAGGATTAAGTCTAATGTAGAAAGCGGTGTCAGGCAGGTTTTCTCTGACTTAATGGAGATGAGGGTTAAGGCTATGTCGGACAATACCAATTACTCGATTACGTGGACGTTTGATTCCAATAACGATTTTCAAAGTTACACAAAATCAAGCGGCATAGCGGCGGCACTGCTAAACAAGATGTCCGCCCTTAACAACATAACCGGCGTAACGTTTAACGAGAAGGGGCTATCAACGTCGAAAAACGAATTGCAGTTATACGCCAAGTGCCCTGAGTGTGACCAGAACTGCGACTCCGACACGGGCAAAGACCGCACCGGAGCGGCGTGTACTCCGTTACCAGCCGACCAGCCGCCATCGGGCCTCTCCGCGCTTACCGATTGCACAAACATAAGCTACCCGGAGTATTCGTGTATCAGCATAACGGAGACGAGGATAAAGATGGGCAAATGGTGTGATACAAACAAAAATGGGGTGTATAACGATGGCGAATGCGCTAAGAAATAACAGGGGATTTTCCATAATAGAGGGCCTGGTTGCGATGATGATATTGATGGTCGTGATGCTGGGAATGCTCCAGACCATTATAATATCAAGCGATGCGACAATGAAAAACACCTACAGGGACATGGCGGTTAAGGTATCACAAGAGCAGCTTGAGACGATTAGAAACAGTGTAGCGGCAGGCGACCCTAATCTGACTGCCGTAACGAGTTCAATTTTCACGGTAAACAGGCAGATAAGAAATACCTCAATTGCCTACACTGTAAACAGGTTTGTAAATACTGTGCAGATAGCCGCAGGTGCCAATAACAGCAAATGGGTTGACCTTAGTATCACCTGGACACATAAAGGTGAGACATTCTCTTATAACACGTCAACAATTGTAAGGCCACAATGACTATGAAACCAATGGGAGAAAAAGGGTTTACACTTACGGAGCTGATTGTGGCGATGTTTATCATGGCGGCTATAATGGCCTCTGTAATCGGCGCGTTTATAACCCTGTCGAGAAATGTAAAAATAGAAGCGAAAGGAGCTGAGACACAGGTGGAAGATGTCCTTGGGCTTGAGTTGCTCAGGTATGACATAGAGATGGCCGGTTATGGGCTGCCGACCAGCATTACGGCCCCGCCGGCCCTTGGGGTGGCTTATACCGAGGCTGCGGCGGCAAGCGCCGCGCTCTACCCAAACCTGGCAAACTTTGTCCCAAACCAGTTCACCATAGGCCCTAATGCGTTTAACGACGTAAGCAACGAACCCCGTGCGTTGATATTCTCGACAAACGGCCACGCCGGTGCGGACTCGGCTGCTTACAACGATACGGACGTCCTTGTCATCAAATCACAGATAAGCGCCCAGAACACCGTGGCGCGGAAATGGTCGATACGATATTGCAACACCGTCGATTCCTCATCATGCAGCAATCAACAGTGGAACGATGCAACCGGAGACTATACGTCTAACCGCGACTTTTACCCCGGAAACAGGGTAATCGTAGTCGCGCAAAACACAAAGACGCTCGTAACCTCCCCAGGAGGGACATGGTCTTTTACGTTGTCTCAGTGGCCGGACCCTACAAATACGGCGGGCCTGCCAAATCCCTCATATTTTAACATGTTCCTTATCTATGGGGTAGATAACGTTACGGACACGGTAAATCCCACACTGAGCAGGCCGTTTAACCGGGTGGACTACTATTTGCAGCGTGATACGAGAAATTTCCCGGCCAGATGCCATCCGAACTCGTACACATTGTATCGCGGCGTTGTCGACCAGACAGTCAACGGTGTAAGGCAGGAACAGCCCATTATGGACTGCGTGGTGGATTTTAAAGCTGTCTTTGGCCTTGATACTAATTTTGACTACGTAGTCGACACATGGGTGAATTCCAAGAACGCGGTATGGAACCTATCCACAGCCGCGATGGTAAGGCAATACATCAGAGAGGCACGGGTATATATCTTAACTCACGATGGAGGCAAAGACCCTGATTACACATTTAAGGGCGGGTCGATTACCTATGACGGCGCTGCCTATAATGCGAAGACCTTTCCATTTGACAATACGACACTGCCCGGGTATCAGAACTATAGATGGAAGCTCCTGAAGCTAGCCGTTAAAACAGTAAATATAGTCCAGTGAGGGTAAAAGTGTATAGAATTTCAGGAATCATAAAAGGCGAACAAGGGTTTGCACTGGTGATAACGATGCTATTTGCAGTAGTGGCGCTTGCGCTAACGGGAGGGCTGTTGTTTATGACCGTACAGGGTACGAAGGTATCGGGTGTCGAGCAGCGATATGCGACAACACTTGAGGCATCAAGGGGGGCATCGGACATAGCGCAGGATTTTTTATCAAACGGTAAAAGCACCCCGGACTATGGCACAGTCTCAAGCTCAACCTGCCTGTCGAGAAAGATGCTGAGTGAGACCTTCGATGACACGAGCACATACTTATGGGGGACTGACTGTTCGGCAGCGGGTTGCAGCACTCAGGCCCTGAATACCAGTCCAGATGCGTCCGTATGCCCCGATATAGTATCGGCAATGGGTCTGTACACCGTCTATACGAAGATAGTGAACACAAGAACAGGGGCCGATTCGACCGATGCCTCAGCCAATAAATACAGGTTTTATTCAGTAGAGATAGTCTCCAGAAAGACAAACAACCCGGCAGAGACAGCAAAAATATCCTTCCTGTTCAGCGTCCCATACTAGCCATCGTTATCGCTTACTATCAAATAAATCTGTAGTTACCATATAGTATAGTAAATCATCAGCTTTCCGGTTTTGTCGATATTGCTGAGGAAGCGGCTGGATTTGAGCTTTCATTCTGAGTTATGGTATTATGTATAATTCCTGTACCAAATGATGGAGTTGTTATATGGCAATATCAAATAAGACCTCAAAGAAATCATGGATTAGCGCAAATTATCCTGTATTATTGCTTATAGCAGTGATAATTGCTGTAAAATTGGCGTTTTTCTTCTATGACATCCAGATAATAGAGCAAAAAAAAAATATATCTATAATCGAAAAAGCTGAAGAGCTTCATGAAACGGATCAGATAACAGCTTTGGCACTATATTATTATGTCCTAATCTCTGAAACCCCCATTTCACCCAAAAACTACCCAAGGTTATTCGCGCGCATAAAAAATAACATGGGGGAATGCTACTATAATTTATCAGAAGTCAAGGAAAAGGAAAAGGATCTGAATCTTGCAATAACCGCATACAAAGAGGCGCTGACAATAAGGACAATAAAAAAATATCCTGACGAATTTGCCGAAACGCAGTATAATCTTGCTTATGCCTATTACGAACTCTCACAGGTACGGGATAAAGAAACTAATATAAAACATGCAATTACGGCATGCGAAGAGGTCCTTAAAGTATATACCCCTGACAGATCTCCCGATTACTATTCATTGACTCAAAATATACTTGGATATGCTTATTACGAACTCTCACAGGTACGGGATAGAGAGACTAACTTACAACTTGCAATTAAGGCTCATGTGGAGGGTCTTAAATTAACAATCACTGACAATATGTCTGATTATTTTGCAATGAATCACTATGGAATAGGCCTTGCATATCAGGAACTTTCACTCATCCAGCATAATAAGGCTCATTTACACCTTGCCATTAAGGCCTACGAGGATGCCTTGAGGATTTACAATCAAAATGATGTTCCTGCTGAATTTATAATGGTAAGCCTGAATGAAGCCAAAGGTATGTTGCGGTGATTGAGACAGGCGTTAGGGGATGACAATGTTCTGTTTCGCCGAATCACTTCACTGTCAGGTAATGATGTGTATGATATCTTTGTCAAAATTGAACCCTGTGATGTCTTCAGAGATAAGTTCTTTCTTCATAATGTTATCGTTGACAAGATACCCTGCCGAAAGGTCTTTATACACTTTGAGGTACAGTGTTATATTGCCTGAGGGTGAATCATAGGCAAAGGTCATACTTAGAGAACTAAAGAAGTCTGGCAATTATATAATTGCAATCCACGCAGGGGATTTCGTATTATACAGCTGTGATAGCTATTGTTGATTATGGGATGGGTAACTTAAAGAGTGTCGAATGGGGGTTTCTCAAAAGCGGCGCTGCCGTTAAGGTTACTCAGGACGCGGCAGAGATTCTCAGCGCCCGCGGCGTGGTACTGCCCGGCGTTGGCGCCTTTAAGGACTGTATGGCTAATCTTGACAGGCTTGGCCTCATTGAGCCAATCTTAAAGTCTATCAGCTCCGGCAAACCGTTCCTTGGAATTTGCCTCGGCCTTCAGGCGCTTTTCACTGAGTCTGAGGAGTTCGGGCACTGTGGCGGCCTTGATGTGTTTAAGGGAAAGGTTGTCAGATTCCCGGCCACTGCCCTTTTAAAAGTCCCGCACATGGGTTGGAATATCGTAAGCCTTAAAAACAGACCCCCAATATTTGACGGGATAGAAGACAACCAGTATTTTTACTTCGTCCACTCGTATTATGTCGCGCCGCAGGACGCCACTATAACTGCCGGCACTACCGGCTACGGCGTCGAGTTTACCTCCATGATATGGAAAGATAACGTCATTGCAACACAGTTTCATCCGGAGAAAAGCCAGAACGCCGGCCTCGGGATTTTGAAAAACTTTAGCGAGTTCGTAAGGAATAACTGATTTAATTAGAACGTTTTCACATTCAATTATTGCTATGGAGGACTTTATAGATGGAAAAAAATGTTCTGGTAGTTGACGACGACGAAGTCATTATCAAGAGCTGTGATGCCGTACTCTCTGCCGAAGGATTTAAAGTTACCGGGGTGACAGACGCAAGGGCCGCTATGGATCTCATTGAGGAACGCCTCTTTGACCTTGTTATCACCGACCTTATTATGCCTACTATTGACGGCTTTGAGCTTATCAGGTGGATAAACGAAAACCACCCGTATACCAGGGTAATTGCCATGACTGGATACTCCTCCAAGTCAGTGCTCAGAGATGCCATCGCCCTGGATATTATGGACTTCCTGCCAAAGCCATTCTTCCCGCATACGCTAACCGAAGCGGTGAAAAAGGCCGTCGACACCCCCCCTAAAGTCCCCGTTCCCTCAAGGGATGTGGAGACATATGACAAGGAGAAGTTGAAATCGATTTTACAAAAATACAAGGGCAGGGCAGGCTCACTCATCATGGTGCTACAGGAGGTACAGGAACTGATTGGCTACCTCCCTGCCTCCGTACAAAAAGTTATCGCCAAGGGTATGAAAATCCCCGTGAGTGAAATCCACGCCGTCGTCTCCTTCTACTCGTATTTTACGATGAAACCCATGGGGAAATATAACGTGCGCGTATGCCAGGGGACGGCCTGTTACGTAAAACGGGCCGATGAGATCCTGGAAAAACTCAAAGACACTATGGGCATCAGCGAAGGCGAGATAACCCCGGACAGCCTCTTCTCGCTTGAGACCGTTCGCTGCATCGGCGCCTGTGGCCTTGCCCCCGTGGTATTAGTCGGAAACGATACTTTCGGCAGCGTAGACCCCACAAAGGCAAACGAAATACTCAACGACTACCATTAACGAGGATGAGACTATGGAAAAACTGACAATCGACGGCCTTAACGCCATTAAAGAAAAATACAGGAGCCGTAGCGATGAAAAACGGCTGATGCTTGGAGGAGGTACGGGCTGCATCGCCGGTGGCAGCCTGAAGATAAAAGACGCCCTTGAGGCAAAGTTAAAGGAAAAAAACATGGACGGCGACCTGAGGGTCGTCCTCACCGGTTGTAACGGGTTCTGCGCCCACGGCCCTCTGCTGGTAGTCCTGCCGGAGGGTATTTTCTATGAAAGGCTCAAGCCGGATGATGCCACGCTCCTCATTGAGGAACACTTTATAGAAGGCCGTCTGCTCGAGAAAAATCTATACAAGGATACAAAGACCCGTGATGCCGTAGCACAACTAAATGACATACCATTTTTCAACCTCCAGATGCTTGGCGCCCTGAAAAACCGCGGCATCATAGACCCCGAAAACATTGAGGAGTACATCGCCCTTGACGGCTACTTCGCCGCCGCTAAGGCCCTCAAAGAGATGACCCCGGCTGAAATCATAAAAGAGGTCAGAGGCTCAGTCCTAAGAGGAAGAGGCGGGGCAGGCTTCATAACGGGCCTGAAATGGGAGCTATGCTCGCAAGTACAAGGCGATGTAAAATATATCCTGTGTAACGGCGACGAGGGCGACCCCGGAGCATTTATGGACAGGAGCATCATGGAGGCAGACCCCCACGTAATCATTGAAGGTATGATAATAGCGGCCAAGGCCATCGGCGCCCACCAGGGCTACATCTATGTAAGGGCCGAGTACCCGCTTGCCGTCAGAAGGCTGCGTAAGGCAATCGACCAGGCCATGGAATATGGCCTCCTGGGACAGAATATCCTTGGGAGCGGCTTTAATCTTGAGCTTGATATCTACCCCGGCGCCGGCGCCTATGTCTGCGGAGAGGAGACCGCCCTTATGCGCTCCATTGAAGGCAAACGCGGCTCCCCAATCCCCAGGCCCCCGTTTCCAGTCCAGAAAGGCTTGTGGGAACTGCCGACCGTTCTCAACAATGTCGAGACATTTGCCAACGTCCCGTCTATTATTCTTAACGGTGCGGATTGGTTTAAGTCCCGTGGTACCGAAAAATCCACCGGAACAAAGGTCTTTGCCCTGACCGGTGCGGCACAAAACACCGGACTGATAGAGATACCTTTTGGGATCTCACTTAGGACCATAATAGAGGACATTGGCGGCGGACTAAAGCGTGGAAGGAGTTTTAAGGCCCTGCAGCTTGGTGGGCCTTCCGGCGGTTGCATCCCCGCGGAGTATCTTGATCTGCCCGTCACATATGAAGACATCATAAAGACCGGCGCAATTGTCGGCAGCGGCGGCATGGTCGTCCTTGACGACAACAACTGCATGGTCAACCTTGCGCGGTTCTTTTTAGAGTTCACCGCCCATGAGTCATGCGGCAAGTGTACGCCATGCCGGGTAGGAACGAAGATAATGCTTAACCGTCTGATTGACATAACCGAAGGCAGGGGGAAAGAGGGCGACATAGAGCTGCTTGAGGACCTTGCCGATGACATCAAGACCGCGTCGCTCTGTGGGCTTGGGCAGACCGCCCCCAATCCCGTGCTTACCACTATCAGGTACTTTCGAGCCGAATACGAGGCCCATATCAGGGATAAGTGGTGTTTTGCCGGGGTGTGTAAGACCCTGTCGACGTTCTATGTCGACGAGGCCAAGTGTACGGGCTGCATGGCCTGCGCGAGGGCCTGCCAGGTAAAGGCCGTAGTGGGTGAAAAGAAGAAACCCCACTCAATAATCCAGGAAAACTGTGTAAAGTGCAGGTCCTGCCACAACGCCTGCAAGTTCGGGGCCGTTAAGATTGGCCCCGCCGAGATGTTTAGTCCGAAGGAGTTTGCGCGATGATAGATCTTACCATTGACGACGTAAAGGTAAAGGCAGAAAAAGGCTCAACGATTTTGCAGGCGGCCCTTGCAAACAACATCTACATCCCGCACATGTGTTGGGACCCCAGGCTAAAACCCTACGGTGGATGCAGGATGTGCCTTGTAGAGATAGAGGGCCAGACAAGGCCGCTTGCCTCGTGCTCATATCCCGCTGAAAACGGTATGATAGTCAGTACAAATACCCCGAAACTCACCAAACTCAGAAAGACCATGGTCGAGCTGCTCCTTATCCACCACCCTTTGGATTGCCCCACGTGCGACAAGGCCGGGCAGTGCGGCCTTCAGGACCTCTCCCATCAGCATGGGCCGTCCCATAACAGGATTATTGAAGAGAAGCACTCCATTGCAAGGCACGCAAGGAATCCCTTTATTGAGAGAAACCCCAATCGCTGCATCCTCTGCGGCAAATGCGTAGGGGTGTGCTGGCAACACCAGGGCGTTGGCGCTATTAATTTTATCGGCAGGGGGTTTGATACGAAGATATCACCGGCATTTGACGAGGTGCTGGATTGTGAGTTTTGCGGGCAGTGCGTCGATATATGTCCGGTTGGGGCACTGGGCGACAAACCCTTTAAACACCTCTCAAGTACATGGTTTCTTGAGAGCAGCGACAACATCTGTCCCTACTGCGGCGTCGGATGTACGGTTTCGCTGGATACGCGCGAGGGAAAGATTGTAAGGACACGGGGGGTTGCCACAAAGGGCGTAAACAAGGGGGACCTCTGCGTTAAGGGCAGGTATGGCATGGACTTTATATACTCTGACAACAGGCTGAAAAAACCCCTGGTAAAAAAGGACGGAGCCCTTGTTGAGGTCTCATGGGAAGAGGCCATGCGAGTTTTGTCTGAGCGCCTCAACCACATTATAAAGACAAATGGGCCGGATAGAGTCGGCGCCATCGGCTCCCCTAAATTCTCCAACGAGAGCAACTTCATGCTGCAGGAGTTTGCGCGCAAGGTAATCGGCACAAACAACATAGACTCTGCGGCACACTTCGGGTTCTCAAAGGCTCAAAAAGTGGCTGCTCAGGCCTTTGGCCTTACAAACATGCCAATAACCATGGACTCACCTCTTGGCAAAGGGGCCATACTTGTGGTCGAGTCCGATATAACCTCAACGCATCCGGTTTGGGGTCTGAAGTTTCTGGAGGCGAAGAGAAAAGGCTCCAGACTTCTTGTCCTTGGCCCGCGCGAGACAAAGCTCACAAGGCACGGCGACCTACACCTGAGAATAAGGCCAGGCACCTCACAGGCCCTGTTAAACGGTATCATGCACCTGGCCATTGAGGCCGGATACCACTTAAAACACCACATATCTACGGCCGCATCAAACTTCGCAGAGATGGAGGCCCTCGTAAAATCCTACCAGCCAGAACTTGTGGCTAAGACAGCCGGCATCGGTACGGACGAATTCATTGAGATGGCCAGGATGTTTCTTGGCGCAGAGAGTAGAATGGTAGCCCTCACGCTTGGCTCTGTTGAGAACAACAAGGGGCTGAACACGGCCCTCTCGGCGGCAAATCTTGTGATGCTCACAGGAGACGGCCCCTCGGCCCTTCAGATGCCTGCCGACTACGCCAATACCTTTGGCATGTGGCAGATGGGAATCACGCCGGACTACCTGCCGGGATACAATAAAGTCGAGGGCGCTACCGGCAAGAATATCATTCAAATGCTCTATGAAAAAGGCGCAGTAGACGCCCTGTATATAATGGGCGACGACCCGCTGGGTACGAATGCCGACATAAAAAAGGTGGAAGAGGTGCTGCGCGGGCTGCAACTCCTAATAGTGCAGGATATCAGGCTCACCAGCACGGCACAACTAGCCCACATAGTCCTGCCCGAGGCAAGCTGGGCCGAAACTATGGGCACGTTCACAAACGCAGCCGGATTAGAACAAACTACAGAGAAAGTATCAACCCCCACGGGTGAATCAATAGCCGGTTGGCAGATCTTCAGAAACCTCTCCAGGTACATGAAC
This sequence comes from Nitrospirae bacterium MYbin6, assembly GCA_002753305.1. GTDB lineage: Bacteria > Nitrospirota > Thermodesulfovibrionia > Thermodesulfovibrionales > Magnetobacteriaceae > Magnetominusculus. The sequence continues at coordinate 9,682 of PEAC01000067.1, read as the reverse complement.
GTGGCCCCCGCGGCCGAGACCTATGCCGCACTGAAAGACCACATCGCGGCCATCCCCATAGACCCCGGCAAAGAGAAAATGTCATACGTCCCGGTGCACTACGAAGAGGCTGAGGCTACTGACAAGCGCTATCCATTTATCATGGTAACGGGCAATCTGATGCAGCACTCCGGAGCACTTTCCGTAATGTCCAAAAACCTGTCAGAGGCATTTCCCGGCGCCTTCATTCAGATAAACGATAAGGATGCCGCGCGTGGCGGCATCACAGACGGCGCCCTTGTGCGGGTAGAGTCGCGCCGCGGCGCGGCCACGGTAAACGTGGAGGTGACGGACGAGGTCCCGGAAGGCATGATATTTGCGCCCATAAACTTCGCAACCGCCAGGCTAAACGAACTGACATACGCCTACGAAGGCGGGGCGGCCCCATTGACGGCCGTAAGGGTGATGCCGGCATGACGGGGCGGCTGCGGCTCCCCATGGCAATAGGATGACTACATTCTGAGCTTGTTGAAAAGGACTTTTGGGGAAGAACAAGATGCCTTGGAAATTTCCTGGATGAGGTTAAGAGATGATCGCTGTCACACAAGACATATTAAATGATATAGTCAGGGCGATTGTCGATACCGTGCATCCCTTGAAGATTATACTGTTTGGATCCAATGCCATTGGCCGCGGCAAATCCGGCTCCGATATCGATCTCCTTGTTGTCGAGGAAAAACCCTTTGGGGCAGACAGGAGCAGGATTAAGCAGGTAGGAAATATTTACCACAATCTTCCGCCTTATCTTATCCCCATTGACGTTGTACTCTACAGCAATGGCCGCCAATGAGACAAGACTGCGGCTCACTGATTTTATACCACACCATCATGACCGGCTGTGGGCTTATATTATTAACCCAATGGGACGTTTCTACTTTGGTAGGAATAGGACATTTCTACTTTGGCTTGACAGAGCGCATAAACTGCTTGACTTATTATAAATTATAATGTTATTACATCGGTAGTGTTTTGCCGGCATAACGGCTGAACACTAAGTGGCAAATGCACTGAGCCGTAGGAGGACTGATTGAGTACGTTTACGCTTGGCGGCATACATCCGCCTGAGCATAAGGAATTAGCATGTAACGCGGTAATTGAGGTGTGTAAAGCTCCTCAGCGTGCCGTTGTTCCGTTAAGCCAGCATATCGGGGCGCCATGCAAATCCCTGGTCGAAGTCGGCCAACGTGTGCTTGCAGGGCAGTTAATAGGAAACCCCGAGGGGTTTGTCTCAGCTCCGGTTCATGCCTCCATCGCAGGAAAAGTAACAAGTATCGAGGCCTTTCCCGCCCCAATCGGCAGAATGGTTCCCTCAATTGTAATAGAAAACGATAAATCCGACGAGTGGACGCCCCTTGAGGACGACCCCAATTATTTAGAGCGCGCCGCCGATGTACTCAAAGGCCGCATAAAGGCTGCCGGGATTGTAGGCATGGGCGGGGCAACGTTTCCAACCGTCGTGAAATTATCCCCTCCAAAAGAAAAAAAGATTGACGCCGTCATTATTAACGGCGCCGAGTGCGAACCCTTTCTGACAGCTGACCACAGGCTCATGCTCGAAAGCCCGCGTGAGGTAGTCGAGGGCCTTAAGATACTGATGAAAGTCCTTGAGCTTGACAGAGGCTACATCGGGATAGAAGAGAACAAACCGGACGCCATTGAGAAAATAAAAAATGCCGCATCAAACGATAAAAATATTGAAGTCTGGACACTGCTTACAAAATATCCGCAGGGCGCGGAGAAGATGCTGATTAAATCAATCCTGAACCGTGAAGTACCGGCCGGAGGACTGCCCATGGACATTGGCGTGGTGGTGCAGAATGTCGGCACCGCGTATGCCATTTACGAGGCTTGCAGGAATGGTAAACCGCTGGTTGAAAGGGTGGTCAGCGTTACAGGCCCTGGTGTGACCACCCCAAAGAATCTGAGGGCAAGGATAGGCACCCCAGTCTCGCAGCTCCTTGAGACATGCGGCGGCCTTAGAAGCGGCGCGGTTAAGGTTATATCAGGCGGCCCGATGATGGGCTTTGCCATTTACGACCTTGACACACCGGTAACAAAAGGGACATCCGGCATCGTGGCCATGGAAGACAAGGACATAGTACATCGTACGAAATTCAACCACTGCATACGATGTGGGCGGTGCGTAGAGGCATGTCCTATGGGGCTGATGCCCCTGATGCTCAGTTTGTACTCAGAAAAGGCCCTGTATGCGGACGCCAGGGACTACCACCTGTTCGATTGCTTTGAGTGTGGGTCGTGCGCATACGTATGTCCGTCAAAAAGACCGATAGTCCAGCAGATAAGGCTGGCAAAGACGATGGTGAAACCTTAAAATGGAAATAAACAAACAGGGCCCAAAGCAAGAATTAATAGTCTCGGTAAGCCCTCACATCAGCAGTGAGGAGACGGTTCCGAGAATAATGTGGACGGTAAGCATAAGCCTGATACCGGCCCTCGTGATGGGCATATATTACTTTGGGCCGCGGGCGGTCTATGTGACAGCCCTCTGTATAATCGGCTCAATGCTGAGTGAGTGGTTCGTGCAGAGATTAGCGGGGAAGGAGATAACCCTGACGGATGGGAGTGCGTTTCTTACCGGCCTTCTCCTGGGCCTTAACATGCCTTCGACAATACCTTTTTACATAGCGCTGGTAGCCTCGTTTGTAAGCGTAGGGATAACGAAGCAGCTATTTGGCGGCCTGGGCTACAATATATTCAATCCGGCCCTGATTGGGCGCGCCTTTGCCCTGATAACATGGCCGCGCGCCATGACTACATGGGCAGTGCCGGATGCCCAATTCCTTGCGATAAACGCAAAGACGACTGCTACACCTCTGGGAATCCTAAAGGAGGAGGGCATGGGGAAGCTACTTGAGTTATTTGGCGATAAGTTAAGTTTATACAAAGAGTTGCTCTTAGGGCACAGAGCAGGCTCACTTGGCGAGACCTCCATGATAGCCATACTGATAGGGGCGGCATTTCTGGTCTATCGCCGGTACATATCCCTGCGGATTCCGCTGTCGTTTCTGGCAACTGTAGCAGTTGGGGCATGGATTTTTGGCGGCAAGGGCGGGCTGTTTACAGGGGACCCGATAGTGCATCTCTTAAGCGGCGGCCTGATGCTTGGGGCGTTTTTCATGGCAACGGACTATGTTACCTGCCCAACCGTGTCGAGGGGCCAGATATTGTTTGGGATTGGGTGCGGGTTTTTGACGATTCTGATAAGGTTAAAGGCGGGCTACCCGGAGGGCGTGATGTTTGCTATTTTGATAATGAACTGTTTCGCTCCTCTGATAGACAGGAATTTCAGGACATCGATTTTCGGGGCTAAAAAGGCCGCCACCAACACGTAAATATGAGCGCTAAAGAAATTATAAAGATAACAATAAACCTGCTCGTAATATATGTAGTGGGCGGCGTGCTCCTTGCATCCTTATACGCTTATACGTCTCCGATAATATTCCAGCAAAATGAAAAGGAAAAGAAAGAGGCCCTGCAAAAAATGATACCCGAGGCCGATAAGATAGAGAAATTAGGTGATTGGTATCCCCACGACAAACACTCCGAGTACTTTGCGGCAAAAAAGGACGGCGAGACCCTGGGCTATATCGTTCAGGCCTATGGCAAGGGCTACAGTGGTTACATAAACATTTTATTTTCGGTAAACAAGGAGTTAATAGTCCAAAAGGTGGATATATTGAAGCAGACTGAGACCCCGGGACTTGGGGACGAGATAGAAGCACCGTCGTTTCTTGCGCAGTTTAAGGGCAAGGATACCGACCACCTGAAGGTGAAAAAAGAGGAGACAAAGGAATATATACAGGCTATTACCGGCGCTACAATCTCCTCAAGGGCGCTTACGGAAGACGGAATAAGAAATGGCAATATATTCTTGGATAAGGCACTTAAAGAGGGCGGCGACCCCTCAAAACCCGAAGGAGAGAAACCGCATGGAAGCCACTAATCCACAAAGATTAAATTACTGGAAGGTTACCCTAAGCGGGATATTTAAGGAAAACGCCATATTTCGCCTTGCCATCAGCCTGTGCCCGGCAATCGCCGTTACGACGGGCCTGAGGACGGGCGTATTGATGGGTGTTGCCGTAGTCTTCGTAAACGTGATGGTAAACATTACTGTGTCGGCCATAAGGGCCTTCATCCATCCGAGGATAAGAATGCCGATCTTTATGCTGATAATATCGGGTTGGGTAACCGTAGCGGACCTGTCGATGGCGGCATTTGCAAGAGAGGCGTATAAGCAAATGGGCCTCTATATACAGTTGATTGTGGCCTTTGCGTCGATATTTACGAGGGCTGAGATATTTGCAAGTAAAAACAAGATAGTGCCGTCGTTTTTTGATGGGATAGGTATGGGCGTAGGGTTTATGTTTGCCCTTATAGTTATCAGTTTCTTTAGAGAGCTGCTGGGTAAGGGTTCGTTATGGGGCGTTTCCATATTAGGGGCGAAGCCGCTTCTGATAATGCTCCTGCCCACGGGAGGGTTTTTAGCGACCGGTATATTGATGGGATTTTTCAACTGGATAGACATAAGGTTTTACGGGGGCAAAGGGGCCGGCGGGGCCGGTGGGCACTAAGGCGGCCTTATGTTAAGGAGGAGATAATAAATGGAAAAAGAGCTGACGAAACTATTTGAGATATTTATAGCGTCTTCGCTGATAAATAATTTTGTATTTACGAGATTTTTGGGGCTTTGTATATTTTTTGGCGTAACAAAGAAGGTAGAGACGGCGGTAGGGATGAGCATCACGTTTACGGCGGTGATGATGATATCAGCGGCGTTGAGCTGGGTGATATTCAATTACATAATGGTGCCGCTTGATCTGACGTTTCTAAAGATAGTGATATTCATAGGGGTAATAGCGGCGTTTGTGCAGAGTTCGGATACGATAATGAGAAAGGTAAGCCCGGGGCTTTATTATAAACTTGGGGTATATTTGGCCCTGATATCGACAAACTGTATAATACTGGCCGTACCGCTTCTGAATGCCAGTGAGCGTTATACATTTCTGGAGGGGATAACGCTGGGGCTGGGTTCGGGACTTGGATTCGCGCTGGCCCTGGTGATAATGGCAAGCATCAGGGAGAAAATAGAGTTAGCCGACGTACCGGCGCCGTTTAAGGGGCTGCCGATAGCATTTGTTACAACGGGGCTGATTGCACTTGCATTTACAGGCTTTGCGGGGATAATAACGTCATAGGATTGATGGGAAAAAATGTATAACTTGGATATAAGCATAATACAGGAGATATTAAGCCGGTTGATAGGGCTGATAGGCCACATACCGTTGCCAATAGCAGGCGTAGGTGGCGGGATAGAGGCCCAGGAGACTGTCAACATCGCTTCGACGATAAAGTTCACGCTGATATTCATAGCGGGGATAGGGGCGATATTCGGATTTGGGCTGGCGTTTGCGGCGAAGAAGTTTTCAGTGCAGATGGACCCGCGCGTGGAGCAGGTGCGCGACGTGTTGGCGGGCGCGCAGTGTGGGGCGTGTGGATTTGCCGGATGTCAGCAGTATGCCGAGGCAGTGGTAGCAAACGTGGAGGTAAAGCCCTCACTATGCGCACCGGCAGGGAAACATGCCGCCGAGATGATATCGGCAATAACCGGTAAGCAGGCTGTGGTGATGGAGCCTATGTACTCAAGGATAATGTGCCAGGGTGACTGTAAGAAATCGATAAAGAAGTTTAAATATGAGGGAGTAAGGGACTGCCGCGCGGCGGTGCTGGCCGGTGGTGGGGACAAGTCTTGTGCGTATGGATGTCTGGGCTATGGGACGTGTGCGTCGGTCTGCCCGTTTGACGCCCTGCATATGAACGAAAATGGCCTGCCGGTAGTGGATATAAAGAAATGCACGGGGTGCAGGAAGTGTGCCGAGGCGTGTCCGAAGAAGGTGATAGAGATATTACCAGGGTCAAAGGCGGTGCTTGTGGCGTGCCACTCGAAGGACAAGGGAGCGGCAACAAGGAAGAACTGCCAAACCGGTTGCATAGCCTGTGGGATGTGCGTAAAGGTCTGCCCATTTGAGGCCCCGTCGATTGCGGATAACGTATCAAAGATAAACATAGACAAATGCCGCATGTGCGGACTATGCGCGACGAAATGCCCGACGCACGCCATAGTGGATTTACTCCTGCCCGACAGAAGAGGAAAGGCCTTCATAACGCAGAGCAAGTGTATAGGCTGTAACATGTGCATGAAGGTATGCCCGGTAACCGCAGCCACAGGAGAGCTTAAAAAACCGCACACCATAGACGCGGCAAGATGTATAGGCTGCGGAATCTGCGTAGCAAAATGCCCCAAACAAGCAATAGACGGCACATTCAACGCCCGGGAAGTATTCGAGAAAGCCGCCCTGAAAAAACAGACTGCCTGATTTAGGTTTCAGTACAAATAGAAGTGTGTACGGAAATTTTACGAAATCACCTTTGTGTTTGCTATTTACGTCTCATAAACATCCTTTCTCATGCCGATACGAGCGACAACAAGGGTATTGTTTTTGATTGCAAAGATAATACGAATTTTTCCTACGCGATAGCTGTAAAGGCCGGCAAATAAGCCTTTTAACGGTTTACTCAGTTGTATGGGGTTATTTGACAAATAAAACTCTACCTTGTCCATGATCTTCGTTTTAGTCTTAAGGTCGAAGGTTGAAAGCACATCCAGGGCCGGCTCGCTCCAGATTACGTCATATGCCAAGTTTTTTCCTTGCATCAGAGGAAGTGTAGTACTTCGTATTAGCGTCGTTCAAAGTCTCCCACGCTAAATATGCGTCTTCAAATTCATCAATATAGTTTTGCAGCATTTCGTTCAAATAAAAGCTTTTAGACCTCATAGTCTTTCTTGAAAGGCTATTAAGTCTGTCATATACGCTATCGGAAACCCTAACGCTCAACGTTTTAGCCATCTTGACCTCCATGACATGTATTACATATATTATAATTGAATAGCCTTGCTAAAAACAAGAGAGCTGACAAGGTTGTTAGCCTTGCCTGGGTCAATCGTAACATTTAAGTGTATTGTAATAAGCAATAGGTGTAGTCTTTAACAAGAGATTATATTTTCTGTTTTCTTCCGACCTCATTTTTTAGCGACTTTTAGTTATTCCTGTAGTCTGTCATGCCGTAAGCAAACCTTGAAAACAAATAACGGGCGCTGTCCAGAATTAATTTGTCCGAGAATTGAATATTGTGTCCCTTTAATTCTTTAATCCCTTTAATTCTTTAATCAATAACGCAGAGCAAGTGTATAGGCTGTAACATGTGTGCATGAGGGTATGCCCGGTAAACGCAGCCACAGGGGAGCTAAAATCGCACACAATAGACGCGGCAAAATGCATAGGCTGTGGAATCTGCACAGCGAAATGCCCCAAACAAGCAATAGACGGCACATTCAACATCAATGCAGTATTCGAGAAAGCCGTCCTTATAAAAGCAGTCGGCGTGATTTAGTATTATGCGATACTTAAGTTGCCTGTCCCCTTTTCTTGTCGCTCAATTTCCATGCCGGACAGTATTGTCGCTGTCCCTAATTAACCGAACAACACGAGGAGGCTAAATAAATTTAGGGAAAATTACTTGCTTTACTAAAACAGAGGCTAAATGGTAGAATCAGAAGAAGTGTCGTGGAGTGAGAAGCGAGAATAATAAAATCTCATGAATATCAGTTATATAAACAATATTGAGTCACATAATATCACTCCAATAAAATTGGATGAGAAGGAACAATATTATCTGGACTTGGTGAATATTCAAAATGCCTTTACAGGATTCTTGGACGTAATGTTCTCAAATAGATTTTTCAATGAGGCTGCTCAACTTGTAATCAATGCAATAGTACTATTTGAAAAGGGTTATTTTGATTGTGCCTTTTATTCGCTAAGACAATCTTTAGAACTTTCTACTACTGTAGTATATTTAGTTGATGACACTGAAATAAATCGCATAAATAAGATAAGAAAATGGCAAAAGCAGGACAAGTTTCCTATGCATGGTGTAATGACGAAAGAACTTGAGAAGCTGCAAAAAGTTTATGCAGACATGAAAGATAAAATGCCATCGTACTTTCAAGAGATAGATGATACTAAAAAAAGGTTAAATAAGTATGTTCATAAACAAGGCTATGACAAGTTTTATGTTTCAAAATACTACCCTCAAATTATGAATAAGGGACAAGAAAAACTATTGTCTGATTTCAATACATATTTGGTGAAGTGTATTGGGGCAATAGCGGTTCTTCGGCTGGCAATTGACCCGCTACCTGTATTGTTAGCGGATGAATCAATTTACAACAGAACTGGAGATTTGATCACAGAAAGTTACAGCGACTATTTCATGAACAAATATATAGGAGAAGAACATATAGAAGCATTTAAAGAAACAGATAAGTATAAAGATTGTTACGAATCAATAATTGAACAAGAAGAAATGTTACCCTCTGTAGCAGCCGTTGTAAAAATACAATATGTGGACAGAACAAAGATTGACGAAATACTGTCTCAAAAACACTTGCTGAATTTTTACGACATAGTTGCAGTTGCCTTAATTTTATATTCGGATAAAATTACAGATGTATATTGTACTGGGGGTTTTATTTGGTACTCTACTAATACTCATAGTAAGCGAAACAAAAGTGATATTAGTAGTTCTGATTTGGATAATATCAAGAATGGAATCGAGAAAACTAATGTACCTTTTGACGAAGCCTTTCTGTCACATATCGAAATAAGAAAAGAAGACTTTTACACCGAACATAATGAAGAATTAAGTATAAATGAATTAATAATGGACTTGAAAAGAGTGTCAGATTTATTTTGTGTGGTGTAGTGTTAAATTATAGGAATTATTGAAGATGAAACTAACCGACAGCGAAAAGCGTGAAATATTAAGGCTCATTGAAGCAGATAAGCCGCTTCCTGACAAATACCGTTTTCTTCTCTTTGATGATAAGCGGGAAGTCGAACTGGTCTGGAACGGAAAGACTAATGAAGTCTGTAATATAGTCCTGCCATTTCAGGTAATTGAACAGATTGACGAACCACGAGAGGAACATGGTTTGGATAGGAATTTATTTGACTCTCGTGGCCGTCAGAAAGAGGGGTGGACGAATAAACTTATCTGGGGCGACAATAAGCTTATTTTATCTTCGTTGAAAAACGGGCAGTTGCGGGGTGAGATTGAACGAAACGGCGGTATCAAACTCATTTATATCGATCCCCCATTTGACGTAGGGGCAGACTTCTCAATGGACATTGAAATAGGCGAGGACACATTTACCAAAAAACCGAACGTGCTGGAAGAATTGGCTTACCGCGACACTTGGGGTAAAGGGGCAGACAGCTTTATCGCAATGATTTATGAACGGCTGGTGTTGATGCGTGATTTGCTGGCGGAGGATGGCAGTATTTATGTGCATTGTGATTGGCGTGTGAATAGTTTTATGCGCTTGGCAATGGATGAAGTCTTTGGTTCCGGCCAATATCGCAACGAGCTGCGGTGGAAAAGGCAACCGCCTCGCGGAGCCAAAGCGATTTCGAAGCAGTATGCGAAAAGCTCGGATACAATCCTCTACTACTCTCTTCATGATCACTATCAGACTGTGTCATAATAGAACACCAGCCAG
>PEAC01000066.1 GCA_002753305.1 Nitrospirae bacterium MYbin6 | reverse complement strand
TTGCCGAGTAGTTGGTCTGGCCAAGGTTTCCCGAGCGGCTTATTGATGAAATATTTACGATAACGCCCTTCTTGCCGCTTTTTACCATGTGATATGCCGCCTCACGCGCGCAGAGAAATACGCCGGTCAGGTTTACGTTTATGACTTTTTCCCAGTTCGAGAAAGGAAACTTTGTTATCTCCTCACCCTTTTGCCTGATGAAAAGCGCGTCTGCCGTGATTCCGGCATTGTTTATCAGTATGTCTGCCGCGCCGTGGTCTGCCGTATAGGAGTTGAAAAACGCCTCGACCTCAGATTCCTTGGTTACATCCAGGATCTTGCCGTCTATGCCGGTGTCTGCCTTCAGAGAGTCAAGATTCTCCTGTATTACGTCCACGACGAAGGGGTTAGCCCCCGCGTTTTTCATATCCACGGCAAACTTCCTGCCCATGCCTCTGCCGCCACCAGTGATTAAAACATTTTTCCCCGCTAAATCCATTGCTGATTACCTCCTTTAGTTATATTTATTGTGTTGGTCTGATCCCAAAAGTAGTTACATAGTATATAGGCCGGCTATTTTTTTGTCAAGGATTTCTTTCTGGATTTTCGCATCCGCCTTAGTATAAAATACCTGAACCTTTCGGCAGTTAATATATATAAGGAGACGATTATGATATATTGTTCCAAGTGTGGCGCTCAGAACGAGGACAACTACTATAAGTGTGTCAAGTGCGAGGCGTTGCTTCATGAGTCTTTTGGCGACATGCCATATCGTGTGGACGAATATGTCCCCGACTATCTCGTTTGGTCTATTTTGGCGACTTTGTTTTGCTGTCTGCCAATAGGGATTGTCGCCATAGTGTATTCGTCACAGGTAAATACCAGACTGAGAGCCGGCGAAATTGTGGAGGCCCGGGAAAACTCAAGAAAGGCAAAGATGTGGTGCTTGATTGCTGTTGGGTCATGGGGCGTTGTTGTTGTATTGGCCATTGTTGCAGCTATTTTAGGGGCATCGTTTATGCCGTAACAGCCCCTGATGCGATTACACCATGAATATAAGAGGGCCGTGTTATTATCTGTTTTTTTATCGATTATAATCGCGGCAGCCGCCGTTGTGTATCTCTATGACCCCTCTAAAAACGGATTTTATCCGGAGTGCCTGTTTTACAGCCTTACGGGCCTGTACTGTCCCGGCTGCGGCAGTACGCGCGCTGTGCACCAGCTGCTTCATGGCAATATTGCCGCCGCCTTCAAACTAAATTCCCTTGTGGTCTCTTTGCTGCCTTTTCTGGTGTTTGGCGCCATTGCGGAAGTTGGTGTGGTTGCCGTGCAGAGGCACGGCCAGAGGCGCGGGGTTTACCGGTTTGTCTGGTTAATCCCGGTTGCCATTGTCCTGTTCGGTATCCTGCGAAACATCCCCTTGGAGCCTTTTACGTATCTCAGGCCCCGGTAAGCTTTTCTACACCTCTTTCAGCTGTTTTAAAAGCGACAGGGCAGCGTGATATATGCCGTCATCATCCAGACCATAGAGATGCCTGAGCAGGGACTGCTTCCCCTGCTCGATAAAGCGGTCGGGAAGGGCGACTATCTTTACCGCAACACCCGCGGCAAACTCCGCGTCGGCAGAGTTAAGGTACTCAAGAATCGAGCTGCCAAAGCCTCCGCCCAGGACGTTTTCCTCGACTGTGACGATTTTTCGTATTGTCCCGGCAATCTCGTCTATGATTGCCGTGTCAAGGGGTTTAAGGAACCTCATGTTTACTACCATGGCAGAGACGCCGTCTTCTTTTAAGCGGCGGGCCGCGTGGATGGCCGACAGCGTACAGCCTCCCACGGCAAGAATCGCAACGTCTGTGCCCCCCTCTATGACCTCGGCCTTCCCCATTTCTACATGGGTTTTCGATGCCTCAAGCTCCTCGTTCATACAGTCCCTTGAGTATCTTATGGCGGAGGGGCCTTCGTGGGTGGTTGCAAGTTTGAGCATTTCCTTCATCTCAATGGAGTTCTTTGGGGACATGATGGTGAGATTCGGGATATGCCTTAAAAACGATATGTCATAGACACCGTGGTGCGTGGGGCCGTCTTCACCGACGATTCCCGCTCTGTCAATTGCAAACACTACGGGCAGATTCTGCAGACACACGTCATGGATTATCTCGTCGTATGCCCTTTGTAAAAATGTTGAATATATTGCCACAACAGGCCTGAGTCCCTGGGTGGCCATGCCGGCTGCAAAGGTGATGGCATGGGGTTCAGCTATCCCTACGTCATAGAACCTCTCAGGGAAACGCCCTGCAAATTCCCTTAGCCCCGTGCCCTCTTTCATGGCGGCGGTGATTGCCACTACGCGGGGGTCTTTTTCGGCTGCCTCCGCGAGGTGCTGCCCAAAGACTGTGCTGAAGGCGGGCCTCTGTGGATACGTCCTTAGCTCACCGGTATCCAGCTCAAACGGTCCGACGCCGTGAAATGTCGCCGGATTTTTTTCAGAAAACTCGTATCCCTTTCCCTTTGTCGTGACGACGTGTATGAGTATGGGGGTTGTCGAGTCCTTTATACACTGTAGCGTATCAATTAGCTTGCCGATGTCGTGGCCTTCGACCGGGCCGACGTAGGAAAATCCCAGTTCCTCAAACAGCATCCCGGGCAGGATGAAGTATTTCAACGTGTCCTCGGTCTTTTGCGCGAGCTTTGAGAAATGCCCGCCTACCTTTGGGATTATCTCCATTATGTTTTTGGTCTCTTTCTTGAGCTTGTTGTACAGGCTGCCGGTCATGATTTTTGTTAAATAGGCCGACAGCGCCCCGACGTTTTTAGAGATGGACATCTCGTTGTCGTTTAAGATGACGATGAGGTCCTTTTTAAGATGTCCCGCGTGGTTAAGGCCCTCAAAGGCCAGCCCTCCGGTCATTGCGCCATCGCCGATGACGGCAATTACCTTAAAATGCCTGGCAGTCAGCGCGCGCGCCTCGGCGATTCCAAGGGCTGCCGATATGCTTGTCGAGCTGTGCCCGGTCCCGAAGGCATCGTGTTGGCTCTCAACACGGCGCGGGAAGCCCGATATGCCGCCATATTGCCTTAATGTGTTGAATGTATCGAACCTGCCTGTGAGCAGCTTGTGCGGGTAGCACTGGTGCCCGACATCCCAGACTATCTTGTCGTGCGGGGTCCTGAATACGTAGTGCAGGGCGATTGTTAGCTCTATGACGCCAAGGCTTGAGGCCAGGTGTCCGCCATTTATAGAGACACGGTTGATTATGCAGTCTCTGATTTCCTGTGCCAGTTCGTCGAGTTCTTCCAGACTGAGTTGTTTTATGTCGTTGGGTGATTTTATGGATTTTAATCTCATATCGTTTTAATTTGACCTCTTCAGAAGATATTTTGCGATTTCGTTAAACCAGAGCGCCTTTGGGCCGAAGAATTCGACCGATTGAAGCGCCCTGTCGATTTGCTCTTTTGCCAGTGCCCTGGAGTGCTCGACCCCATATAGGGCAGGGTAGGTCATTTTGTTTTTATCTTCGTCCGACCCCCTTGGCTTTCCTAGTTCCTCCGTCGTACCCGTAACGTCTAGTATGTCGTCCACTATTTGAAAGGCCAGCCCGATTGCCTCACCGTATCCGGTAAGGGCGGATATGGCGGCCTCACCGGCGTTATATAAAACCCCTCCAATGCGCACGGATGCCTTTAACAGGGCGGCCGTCTTGTTGCGGTGGATGAACTCCAGCAGCTCTTTATCATGTGCCTTGCCCTCTGCGATTATATCCATCGCCTGCCCGGCAACCATCCCATAGAGCCCGGCTGCCGACGATAACTCACGCAGGGCACGAAGGAGTATCTCCGGCGCAATCTTATCATTTTTTGAAAACATCCTGAAGGCCTCTGTAAGAAGGCCATCCCCCGCCAGTATGGCCATTGCCTCACCGTAGACGACATGGTTGGTGGGTTTACCGCGCCTTAGATCATCGTCGTCCATTGCCGGCAGGTCGTCGTGAATCAGGGAATATGTGTGTATCAGCTCAATGGCGGCCGCCTGAGGCACAATAGCCTCCCCGTCCCCGCCGCATGTCTCATAGGCGGCCAGACACAGCACCGGGCGTATCCTCTTGCCCCCGGCCAGGATGGAGTACTTCATGGATTCATGCAGGATTTCCGGCGCAATCGGCTCTTTGAAATACCCGGTAACGAAATCCTCGACAAGCGCTTTTTTCTCTTTCAAATAGGTCTTAAGGTCCATGGCGGCCTCCTTATAGAGTGGTAGTATAACATATGGGCAGTGAAATAGAAAACCGCAGCCGCAATTCGGTAGTGTCTCAGTTTGAACTTTTTGTCCCATTTCTCAGCAATTCTCAATGAACGGAAATATCTTTAAATATTGAGGGGTTACAATCTTTTAAGAATATATTTTTAGCGATGTTCTTAGAGATATTGCTTATATATCAATGGCTTATATGTATTTTCATTAAGAATTGTTGCCCATTTCTTCGCACCGTAGATAAGTGACGGCTTCATATGGTATAATAAAAACATGTGTAGATATGGGGAGTTTGACTATAAAGGTAGCATTATGGGTAAATTATTGCAATGAAATATAAATACGAAGACCTGTCCCCTAAGCAATTCGAAGATTTGGTCATTGCAGTCTGTCAAACGATACTTGGTAGTGGTGTTCAAGGGTTTTCTGAAGGCCCTGATGGAGGACGTGATGCTATATTTAGAGGTGTTGCAGAGCGTCATCCAAGCAAGGCAGAACCTTGGCGTGGAACAGTAATTATCCAGGCTAAACATACAAATAAGCTCAACAGTAAATTTTCTGACACTGACTTTTTCAATCCTGACAGGGATTCTTCCATCATTGCAAAAGAGATCCCCAAAATAATACGACTACGTCAAAACAAAGAACTTGATCATTACATGCTCTTCTCAAACAGAAAACTTACTGGTGATGCCAACTCTAATATTTGTAAGTACATATCGCGAGAAGTAAATCTTCCAGAGGAGTCTATCTATCTTTGTGGTGTAGAGCAACTTGAAAGATATCTTAAACGCTTTCCTGATATTGCGAAGGAAGTAGACATTGACCCAGCCGATTCACCACTAATTGTAAGCCCGGATGAACTCGCCAATATTATTTTAGCACTTGCCAAGCATCTGAAAACTTTACCAGCTGTATCTGATAACCCGCCTACACCACGTATCCCTTATGAAGATAAGAATAATATGAACAACATGACTCCAGAATATGCCAAAGCGCAGCGCAGAAAATATTTGAAAGAGACTAAAATAATCGATGATTTCCTTGCCGCTCCTGAAAATAATTCTTTGCTTTTGCTATATCAAAGCGCCGTAGATGAATTTCAGCATAAGATAATTGCAAATAGAAAGGATCATCAGACGTTTGACAAAATAATGGAATACCTGAGTGATTCTCTGTTTGACCGGGATGGAGATTTAAGCAGAAATAAGCGTCTTACGAGAGCGATGTTGTTTTATATGTATTGGAAATGCGATATAGGGAATGAGGATAATGCTTAGACCAACTAAGCATTCCCATCCAGATAGAACCGTAATTAATGTTGCGTATATTTTGCTTAAACGTCTCAAAAAACGCCGAATAGATAAGTTCGATGAATTACTTAAATTTACTAAGAACTCGGTTAAGAGTGGCGGCACTTTGTTTTTATCGGCGTTGGACTTTCTCTACGTTCTTGGATTGGTCGAATATAGACGACAGACTGACTCTATCGAATATGTAGGTTCAAATGAAATTATCTAGACTTTATTCAAATAAGCCAGAGATTTTTGAGCCAATTGACTTTACTTCGGGATTGAATGTTGTATTGGCTGAAATACGTTTGCCGGAGAATAAAAAAAAAGACACTCACAATCTCGGTAAAACTACTCTTGGACGTTTGATCGATTTCTGCCTGTTGTCAGGAAAAGACAAACATTTCTTCTTATTTAAACATGAAGAATATTTTGAAGAGTTTATATTTTTCATTGAGATCGAATTACTTGACGGCACATTTATAACTGTAAGACGTAGTGTTGCAAATGCCACTAAAACTAGCTTTAAAAAGCACAAAGACAGGAAGCAAGACTTTTCGGAACTTCCTGAAACCAGTTGGGATCATTTAGATATGCCATTTGAAAAAGCAAAAGACCTCCTGGACGGAATTCTCGATCTTCGTTCGATAAAACCTTGGCCATATCGAAAAGGGTTGGCTTATTTACTTCGCTCTCAAAAAGATTATATAGATGTTTTTCAGCTTGACAAATTTAAATCGTCCCATAAAGACTGGAAGCCATATTTGGCTCATATACTTGGTTTCAATGCCGAGATCATTAAGGAACACTATAGTAAATATGAAGAGCTATTGAAGAAGCTGGAAGTTGAGAAAATCATAAAGAATGAACTTGGTGAATCTGCCGACAATCTTAGCGAAATTGAAGGGATATTATCTATTAAGCAAAGCGAAACGGAAATAAAACAGAAGTCCCTCGATGCCTTTGATTTCCGCGGCAATGACAAAGAAAAGACTAAACAGCTTGTTGATGAAATCGATGCTGAAATCGCAGACTTAAATTCAAAGCGGTATTATCTGATGCACAATAAGAAAAAGATTGACTCTTCACTAGACGAAGAAAGAATTCTTTTCAATCCCGAAGAAGCTAGTAAACTATTCGAAGAAGCCGGTGTTTTTTTTGAAGGACAGATAAAACGTGATTTTGAACAATTAATAAAATTCAATCGAGCAATAACGGAAGAGCGAAGATCGTATTTGCTTGAAGAACGTGCCGAAATTGATGCTCAGTTAAAGGATGTCAATTCTCAACTTAATGATTATGGCAATAAACGTTCCGGTACTCTTTCATTTTTAAGTGAGACCGATACTTTCTTAAAATATAAGCATCTAACAAATGAACTGGTCATATTGAAAGCCGATATAGAATCACTGGAAGACAAGCGTAAAAAACTTCATCGGCTACAAGAATTAAGAAAAGAAATTCGCATGCTTGATAGCGAAAAGAAACAACTACAAACACTTATAGAAGAGGATGCCGCAAAGCTTAATTCAGACAAGGGTGCCTTATTTGACAAGATACGTATCTTATTCAACAAGATAATCGAAGAAATTGTTGATCAAAAGGCTGTTTTGAGTGTGGAACCTAATAGAGAAGGACATCTTGATTTCAGATCTGAGTTTTTAGATCGGGAAGGCAATACAACAAGTGCCGATATGGGCCATACATATAAAAAGCTTCTTTGTATCGCTTTTGATATGGCTATTCTTAATGCCCATGCCTCCGATCGATTCCCACATTTTGTTTTCCACGATGGAGTTTTCGAATCTCTCGATGACAGAAAGAAAAAGAACCTGATTCGTGTTATCAGACAATATTCGGATAATGGAATCCAGCATATTATTACGTTGATCGATTCCGATCTCCCCCAACAAATATCATCTGAAGAAACATTATTTGAAGATTCGGAGATTGTTCTCAAGCTTCACGACGAAAACGATAGTGGCCGGCTCTTCAAAATGCCGCCTTGGTAGAATGACAACAATCAAACGATCTCTGTAGCATTTGCCGTTACCTCAGGTACTGGCACATCACATGTACAAATAACGGCGTATTTTTTGGGGGGGGGATTGCACAATTGTGTTTGTTTATGATAACATGTCCAGTAGTAATGTTGCGGGTGCCGGAGAGGACATGTGTTTGCTGCAGGAAAAAGAGCGCTAAAAGCGTGCTCTTAAGGGTAGTGGTACCTGAAGATGTCCTGATATTCGACAAAGTCCAGAGAATGCCGGGCAGGGGATATTATCTGTGTCCGGAGAAAAAATGCGTAGATATATTTATGGATAGAAAAAGAATAAATAAAATCCTGAAAAGAAAAATAACCACGCTGCTGTCATCGGAGGAGTTATTGAAAACGGAGGTTGAGGCTTCATGCACACTATAAGGATAAACGAAATTGCCAAAGAACTAAACGTAACCAACAAGGTACTGCTTGATATTGTAAAAAAGATGGGCATCGAAGGCAAAACTCACTCCTCGGGCATATCGCAAGAACTGGCAGATAAACTAAAAGCAGCCGTTAAGGGCAAAGGCACCCAGGATCCCCCAAGGCCGCAAACACCCCCAAGGCCGCATACGGCACAAACTAAACAACAACAAACACCCCCAAGGCCTCATACGCCACAAACAAAACACGAAACACCACCAGCAAGGCCTAACACACCGCAAACTAAACACGAACAACCATCGGCAAAACAAACACCGCCGCACGACAGGAACGCCCAAACGGCAAGACACCCGTCACAACCCAAAAAATACACTCCGCAACCCGCACGGCCACAGCCACAACAACACGCGGCCCCAAAACCACCCCAACCGCCTAAGGACAAAGAAAAACTCATCCTCGTCCCCGGCGTTGCCGTCCCAAAGACCGCCGAGGAAGAAGAAGAGATAACCATTCCAGATAGATTTAAAAAGAAGGTCGAAGTGGCAACTGCCGAAAAGGCCAAACCAAAGGTCAGTATGCAGCGCGCCTTCCAGTCAATAAGAAAAGTCGAGCAAAAAAAGATATTTGATTCCCGTTCAAACAAAAAAGGTATGCGCTCACGCTCATCATCACGCTCCATGCCGCAAAAACAGCTAATCCCGGCAACCGTCCCACGCAAGAAGGTCATGAAAATTCAGGAAGGCACCACAGTAAACGAATTTGCAAAGGCAATCGGGCAAAAAATCTCCGAGGTCATAAAGAAATTCATGGAACTCGGCTCAATGCCCACTATAAACCAACCCATAGACATTGAGGCCGCCTCCATAGTGGCCGAATCCTTCGGCGTGAAGATAGAGGTAGCCGAAGAGCAGGACTACGAGATGGTTGAGGAATTGGAGGAGGGTGAGATACTGCTGCACCGCCCCCCGGTTGTCACAATCATGGGCCATGTCGACCACGGCAAGACCTCTCTTTTAGACGCCATCAGAAAGACCAAGGTGACGGAATCCGAGGCCGGCGGTATAACGCAGCACATTGGCGCGTATAAGGTTACGCTAAAGGGCAAGGAGATAGTGTTTCTGGACACCCCGGGGCATGAGGCCTTTACGACAATGAGGGCGCGCGGGGCAAAGGTTACCGACATAGTCGTCCTTGTAGTGGCGGCCGATGACGGCGTAATGCCACAGACCATTGAGGCCATAGACCACGCCAGGGCAGCCGGAGTTCCCATCGTAGCGGCCGTAAATAAAATTGACAAACCAAACGCCGACATAGACAGGGTAAAAAAGGAACTCGCCCTGCACGAGGTGATTCCAGAGGCCTGGGGCGGCAAGAACATATTCGTCGAGGTATCGGCAAAGAAGAAAATCGGCATCGAAGACCTGCTTGAGATGATTATCCTGCAGTCCGAGATGATGGAACTTAAGGCCAACCCCAAGAGGCAGGCCCGCGGGGTGATAATCGAATCAAGGCTGGACAAGGGACGCGGGGCCATAGCAACCGTACTCATTCAGACGGGGACGCTTAAGGTAGGAGACGTATTTGTGGCCGGGCTGAATTTTGGGCGCGTCAGGGCATTAATCGACGATGTCGGCGTAAAGTCCATAGCCGCTACACCATCAACCCCGGTCGAGGTCATAGGGTTTTCCGACGTGCCAAACGCCGGTGAGATGTTCATGGTCGTGGACGACGAGAAAAAGGCGCGGCAAATCACACTGTCCCGAAAGCAAAAGGCCCAGACCCTTACAGTGTCTCACGCGAAAAAGCTCAACCTCGACGAACTCTACGCGAGAATAAAAGAGCTTGAGATAAAGGAACTCAATATCATTATAAAGGCCGACGTGCAAGGCTCCGCCGAGGCCCTGAGGTCATCTCTTGAGGGTATAAAACACGAGGAGGTCAAAGTAAAGGTGATTCATACCTCAATGGGCGGCATTAACGAATCTGACGTGATGCTGGCATCGGCCTCAAACGCGATTATAATCGGGTTTAACGTCCGGGCAGACGCCAAAAGCATGAAGCTTGCCGACAGAGAGGGTGTGGATATCAGGTTTTACAATGTCATCTACGACGCCATAAACGACGTTAAAAAGGCGCTGGAGGGCCTGCTTGAGCCTACACTAAAGGAAACCATTCTTGGCACCGCCGAGGTCAAGCAGCTCTTTACCATATCCAAGATTGGCACAATCTCCGGCTGCCAGGTCACCGAAGGGGTTATTCAAAGGGGAAGCGACGGCATCCGGGTAATCAGGGACAACATTGTTATATATGAAGGGAAAATCGCCACACTGAGGAGATTCAAAGACGACATCAAAGAGGCTCAAAAGGGCTACGAGTGCGGCATCCTTGTCGAGAACTTCAACGACCTGAAAATTGGCGACATCCTGGAGAATTTCAAGATAGAAAAAGTTGCGGGCAAGCTCTAAGCAGGCAGCCCTTACTTATGATATTAGGTATAATGCGAATCAGCATACACATACCGGAAGCGGGCTCGCTGAAGTCCAAGAGATTTGTCATAAAGTCGTTGAAAGACAAGATAAAACATAAGTTTAACGTCTCTCTGGCAGAGGAGGCAAATGACCTGTGGCAGCGCGTGGAGCTATACGCGGCCTGCATATCCACTGATACGCAGCACGTAAACAGTACGCTTGAAAACGTAAAGAATATGGTAGAGAAGGAGCCGCAGACAGAGATCCTGGATTATTCGCTGGAGATGTCGTAGTGCTGCCCTATAAGCGGGCACAGCGCGTGGGCGGCCTGCTGAGGCAGGAGATCTCGGAGATTGTCCTGGGCAGGATAAAAGACCCGCGCCTGGGGTTTACCACAATTACTGGCCTAAAGCTTAGTGATGACCTTAAGACGGCACATGTCTTTGTAAGCGTCCTGAAAAAAGACGAGCTGCCAAAGACACTGAAAATCTTAAACGCAGCGGCCGGGTTTATCCGCCATGAGGCTGCAAAAAACGTAAAACTCAGGCAGATCCCAAGCCTGGTGTTTGAAGAGGACAAATCAATAGAGTACGGCAGTAAGATAGACAACCTGCTAAAAAACATTGAAAAGGTGGAAAGAGAAAAGGTGAAAAATGAACCCTCCTGAAGAACTAATCTCGTACATAAAGGACCATGACAAGTTCTACATCGTACCGCACATGTTTCCCGACGGCGACGCCCTTGGCTCCGCCCTGGCCCTTGAGAGCGCCCTCTGCGGCATAGGCAAAAAGGCAATAGTGTTTTCACGCGACCCCGTGCCGGATATGTTTGATTTCCTGCCCGAGGCGCTCAGAATAGCGCCAATAAGCGATTTAACCTCGACTGAAGACGCCACCCTTGTGCTTGTTGACTGTAATGCCCCAAACAGGGCAGAGATAGACAGGGTAAAGTTTAAATATACAATCGTCATCGACCACCATGAAACGGAATCGGACTTCGGCAACATCAGATGGGTAGTGCCGAAATCCCCTGCTACCGGGCTGATGGTATATTTTCTCATTAAGGCCCTTGGGATTGAGATAAGTCCCGCGATGGCCTTAAATATTTATACGGCGCTGTCTGTTGATACCGGGACGTTCAGGTACTCCAACACAACGGCCGAATCGCTGGCCGTGGCTTCCGAACTCGTCTTAAAAGGCGTCAGGCCGTCCTTTGTGGCCGACCGCCTGTATAACAGCTGGACCGAGGCAAGGTTCATGCTGCTTAAGCACATGCTCTACAGCCTTGAGATACATAATAACACCGCCATATGTTTTATAACGAACGATATGCTGAAAAAAACCGGCGCGAAACCGGAAGACACCGAAAACTTCGTCAACTTCCCCATTATGATAAACAGCATAAAGGTAGCGGCGCTGTTCAAAGAGACGGGGAAAGACTTCTGGAAGGCGTCCCTGCGCTCGCGCGGGGATGTAAACGTTGCCAAGATTGCCGAAAAATTAGGCGGAGGCGGACACAAAAACGCGGCCGGCTTCAGGATAAACGGAGACATAGAGACATCGAAAAAGACCCTGTTAGAATCATTGGATGGAATCGGAGAGTCCTCCGGGGGTGATTGACGGCGTAATAAACTTCGACAAGCCGGAGGGGATATCCTCCCATACGGCAGTGCAGCGAATAAAGTCTATACTAAAAATCGGCAAGGCCGGGCACGCCGGCACGCTTGACCCCCTGGCCGAGGGGGTGTTGCTTGTACTGGCCGGAAGGGCCACAAAACTCACCCCATACCTGGCCGCTCTTGACAAAAAATACACGGCCGTCGTAAAACTTGGGGAGCACACGGACACACTTGACAGAGAAGGGAAGATAATCGGCACAGCTCCAACCACGGGGATAAACTCAGAGGCCGTTACGCAGGCCCTGAAGGCATTCACGGGCGTAATAGCCCAAACCCCGCCAATGTACTCGGCCCTGAAGGTAAACGGCACACCATTGTATAAACTTGCCCGCAAGGGACTTGAGGTGGAGCGTAAACAAAGGACTATTACCATCTTCGACATTCGCCTTACGGCCTTTGAGCTGCCTTACATTACGATAGACATACACTGCTCGAAGGGGACATATGTCAGGAGCCTTTGCAGTGACCTTGCCGAGAGCCTGGGCTCATGCGGATACGTCTATGCGCTCAGGCGCGTAAGCGTAGGGGCGTTTGACATAACCGATTCATGCGGCCTTGATACACTTGGCGATGGATGCTTTCATACGATGGACGAGACACTGAGCCACCTTGGCGAAAAAACGCTGGCCCAGGAGGAGCAAAAGAGGCTCCTCAACGGCGCTGTTGTAGAGGATTCCACCCACGGCTATGAAAATGGGGCCGCCCTGAGGCTAAAGGACACAAGAGGGAATCTGCTGGCAATCGGCACATATTCGGACAACAAAATTAAGCTGATTACTTTATTGGGGAAAAGCCCGCGCAATAGTTAAAGCAGAATTTTACAATAATTTCTTAAGTAG
Source organism: Nitrospirae bacterium MYbin6 (assembly GCA_002753305.1). Classification (GTDB taxonomy): domain Bacteria; phylum Nitrospirota; class Thermodesulfovibrionia; order Thermodesulfovibrionales; family Magnetobacteriaceae; genus Magnetominusculus. The sequence goes on along the minus strand of PEAC01000066.1, from coordinate 7,571 downwards.
CTAAAAAAAATGGAAAAAAACACTTGACAAGAATTTTGGATTATGTTAGAAATATACAGTGTTAGATTTATTATGGCCTAAATCGCTGCTTGGGCTGGACATAGGGTCGTCCAGCTTAAAGGCCGTGCAGTTAAAGGAACTGAAAGCTGGTTTCGAGTTAGAGCTGTTCGACCAACTGCAGATACCTCCGAATCTGATAACGGACAACACGGTGGCAGACTCGCAAAAATTAGCCGAGTCAATCAAAGAGCTGATTAAAAAGGCAAAGATAAAGACCAAAAACGTAGTAATATCAGTATCAGGACACTCCTCGGTGATAATCAAGCGCATAACGCTGCCGGACATGACAGAGGAGGTGTTAAACGAAAATATCCGTTATGAAGCAGAACAGTACGTACCATTTGGGATAGACGACGTAAATCTGGACTATCAGATATTAGGCGCTGCCGAGGAACAGGGACAAATCGACGTAATCCTGGTAGCGGTAAAAAAAGACGTCCTGAACACGTACTTAAGCGCGGTCAAAGAGGCCGGATTAAACCCTGTAATAGTGGATGTGGACGCCTTTACACTTGAGAACATGTATGAGGCAAACTATCAGGCCGAAGAATCCAAGAGCATAGCCCTGCTCAATATAGGTGCGTCGAACACGACGATAAATATATTGAAAAAAGGGATATCCGCGTTCACCAGAGACAGCTCCATAGGAAGCAAAAACCACACGGAGGCCCTGATGAGCGAGTTCTCAATCCCATACGAGGCAGCGCAACAGATAAAGGCCGGCATGACGGTAAGCGGAATCACCCCTGAAAAGGCGGAACTGGTGTTAACTGGAGTATCCGAGGAAATAGTGATGGAGATAAACCATTCTCTGGAGTTCTTCAGCGATTCGCCGGAGATGGAGCCGATAGAGGAGTTGATGCTTGGTGGTGGAGGCGCGTTGGTAAAGGGATTCAAAGAGATGTTGTCAGAGAGGACCGGCTTGCCTGTAACGCTGTTAAATCCGTTTAAAAACATTAAGATACCGAAGAGTTTCGATGCCGGGTATATAGAGTCCATAGCCCCGATAGCCGCGATTGCCGTTGGCCTTGCGCTAAGAAGGATTGGAGACAGATGATCAAAATAAATCTCCTTCCCTACGATGGAAAGTCCAAGAAAAGGAAAAAACCCCCCGCCGCAATACCCATAGCATACGCGGCAGCCGTACTGGTCTTCGTGTTTTCATTAATAGGGGCAGGCCTGTACTTTAAATTTTTGTCGGATAATGTGATTATGAAACAAAGGGAAAAGACTGAGAAAACCAAAGCTCTGGCAGACTTGAAAGAAAAGACTAAGGGTGTTACTGCCCTTGAGGCACAAATCAAGACCATTAACGAAAATAAGGCGGTAATCGAGCAGTTAAGGGCCAATCAGAGCATTCCGGTGAGGGTTCTGGACGAGATATGCAAACGCTTGCCGGACAGAGTCTGGCTGACTAATGTGAAACTCCCTTCGGACTCACAAAAATACGGGATACTGGAGTTAACCGGAAATGTCGAGAATAATTTCGATTATGTCTCGTTTTTCGAGAATCTGAGGAATAATTCAAAGCTGTTCACAGATGTAACAACTATTTCGTCCGAGTCCAGAGCTTCTGACAAGAGAAGCCTTTATGAGTTCAGAGTAGGCATGAACATAGCAGGATATAAGCGATGAGTGTAGTGGTTAAGGTACAATAATGATTGCGATTCCGGATATAAATAAACTACATCCCGGCCTTAAGACATTAATAGCCTTTCTGCCGGCGATTTTAATAGCCATACCTTTTTATCTGCTGATAGTGCAGCCGAAGAACGAAGAAATAAAAAAATTGAGAGCGGAAATCGTAAAGTTAGACGAAGAAACGGCTACTGTCCAAAAGAAGTTGAAGCAGTTGCCGGGCCTCGAGAAGAAACTGGAGTTAGCCAATCAGGAGTATGAAATGATCAGGAGATTTCTCCCTGAGATGAAAGAGATAACCCCTCTTTTTAAGAAGCTGCTGGAGACCGCGAAAGAATCCAATTTGAAAATAACCAGGTGGACGCCCAGAGATGTGGTAACCCATCCGAGCAACATAGTTGTCGAGATACCGGTAGATATAGAAATTATGGGAGCATATCACGACATGGGCGAGTTTTTAAGCAGAATAACTGCGTTTGACCGGATATTAACCATACCAAAGATGAGACTTGAGTCCCCTGTCACATCAGGTGGAGCGGTTAATCTGAAGATAACCCTTACGGCTTCGACTTATTCAGCTGTGCCTAAGGAAGGAGGGCCGGCAAAATGATGAAGAAATATTGCTGTTTAGCGGCCATGTCCATTGTGGCATGTTATGTGCTGATTGTGCCCGGCAATCCGGCAACCGAATGTTCGGCAGCGCCCCCCCCTCCGCCTCCTCCACCCTCAATGGATAACGCTACGGCCACTGCCTTAACGCCTATTAACATCGAGAGATATTACTATGAATCAAAGGACAAGAGAGATCCTTTCCTGTCGAAGATTGAACTAAAGAAGGCAGTAACAGGTGACAAAGGCGTCCAACCCCGCCAGGTGATCCTTTCACCGCTGCAAAAGAGCGAACTTGCGGCTATAATGCTCAAGGGCATAGTAATAGATAAAAATAATAAAAAAGGCAACAAAAGATATGCCGTCGTAGAGGCCGGTGGGAAGGCATATGTTATCACCGAGGGGACGCCAATCTCCGAAGATGGCAAGGTGTTCAGGATAAACGAGGACTATGTAGTAATAGAACTGACCCGCACTAATGATGAAAACGAAAAGATCAAAGTTTACGTGGAAATGCGTCTGAGAAATGAGGGCCAGGAGTGAAGAGAAGGAAATGGTTGATAACAGCCGGAATATTTCTTTTTTTTATATGCAGTTGCACAACGCCAAGGGAAACCGTTAAAAATGACTCAGGCGATCAGGCGGACAACCCAATCACGTCAATAGAGGTGGCAAACGACTCAGTAAAGATAACGGCCTCCAGGCCATTCCAATATAAGATCATGGAGACCGCCGACCCATACAAGAAGGTTATTGACCTATACGATGTCTCCGCGGGGCGCTTCAAAGACATAATCCTCCCCGGAAGCGCTATAGTAGCCGACATATCGGTAAAATCTGCCAACGGGCTGATGGCAAGGACGGTAGTGGATTTGACCCTTTCCTCAATAGTAGAACTTAAGGACAGCCTTTCTTCCGATAACACCCTCACACTGTCGTTTAGTAAAAAGCCGGCAGCCGTAAACGCTGACAACATACCCATACTTGAGGACGAAAAACCACGGCAAAAAAATGGGCGGCTCCCCGCTGGGAAATATGTAACCGGCATACGGGTCTCTAAAGAATCGGATAAGGCCGCAAGGGTGGAGATAAAAGGAGACGGCATGTTAGTGCCTGATGTATTCACCCTCAATGGAAGGGTCGTAGTGGATTTGCCTGGGGTAAAAATGGCGGCAACCGTACCGCAGGGTATTGCGCAGCCCCCACTTGGTGCAATCCGATGGGCAGAACATAAGGACAAGGTGCGCTTAGTACTGGATCTGACAGATAAGGCTGCTTATAAAGTTGACCTGCAAGGCGATAAGGCCATTATCATACTGGCAGATGCGGCCCTTGCGGAAGGGGAAAAGGGCCCTATTCAACCAGCTGCGTCCTCAGGGCAGGAGAAGGCCTCCGGTGCGCCCACAGATACTGCCTCACAGGCAGCGCCGGATATTACAAAGACCCCGGATATTACAAAGAAAAGGCCTATAACTCTTAATTTCAATAACGCCGACATCATATCTATCTTAAAGCTCATAGCCGACGTAAGCGGCTATAACGTTGTGGTTGACCCTCGCGTCAGCGGCAAGGTGACGATTAAACTTAAGGATGTCCCGTGGGACAGGGCACTTGATCTGCTTATAGAACCACATAAATTAAAGAAAATCATTGAAGGCAACGTAATAAAAATAGTCCCTGGCGAAGACTTTCACGCCAGGCCTGATGTCAAATCCACACAGCCAACCCCGATATACATAAAGGACCTGAGCATCACGTTCTCCGACATCGGAGGTGGAATCAAGACTATCAAGCGGGCGAACATCGTGGCAGACTCAGGCAACATATGTCTGGACTTAAACGTATCCGTGGATACCGTAAAGCCGCAGGCCACGACCCCTAAAAGGCCTGTACACGCAAACAACACTCATTCAGAAACAAAGAAATCTCATGCAAAAGTAAAAAAATCCCGTACCGCAAAGGCAAAGAAATGATTGCTTATTTTATAAAGAGCAGACTCCCTGGGAGGAAAGGTAATGATCAAAAAAAGTAATATACTTGCTTCATTTTTATTGGCCGCAATGTTAACCGCCGGGTGTGTCACAAACACCACAAGGGGGGACGAGCCCATACGCCCTGTCGTTGACAACGTCCTGGCAGCGGTAAGCATCGACGACTATTCGATGACAATCACGGCAAACGAAAATTTCGAGTATTCCCTGTCAAGAACATCCGACCCATTTAAGGTGTTTATCGAACTCAAAGGTGTTGACCAGGGTACATTCAAAGAGCGAATTATCTCAAACAAAGAGGGGATAAGCGAAGTTGTCTTTATGAATAAGACCCTGCCGGCAAAGACAACTCTTGCGGAGATAACCCTGTCGGCACCTCTGGATGTCACCCATTCTATCAAGGGCAACGTCCTGACTGTCAGCGTAAAAAGGCTGGAAAATACCCTGTCCAATCCACAACAGGCACAGGCCATACCCGACGGAGATGGATTTGTGATGCCAGAGGCCGTATTTGCTGAAAACGCCCCCACGCACATCACAGATGCAAGAAGTATTGTAGGGCTGACGTTTAAAAAGGAACCCGACGCCATAAAAATTGTAATCCAGGGCGATGGCGCTATGAAGCCAAACTTCTCAACCCTGAGAGAGACATTGTTTCTTGACATACCGGGCGTACGCCTGTCGGCAGTTATGCCTACTGATGTAATCTTCCCGCTAAAGGAACTCAGATGGGAGGAAAAGCCAACGGGTGTCCGAATAGTTATGACACTGGATAAAGATGTCTCATCAAAAGTGCTGGCCGCCGGAGACATGGTAGTAGTATCCCTGACGACAACGGCAATGGTCGAGGCGGCGTCAAAAAAATTGGCTGATACGGAGGCAAAGCGCAAGGCCGCGCTGGCCGAGGGTATAAAGTCTGATTCAAAAGCTCCATCACCTAAACTACCTTCTGCCACATCCACGGCTATGTCCAAAGGCACTATAGGTGATAAACCAGCCGAGGCCAAGGCTCAACAGGACGATGGCCAAAATGGTTTTCTTTGCAACAAACCCGTACCATGCCGCCCTCTATGCCTCCGGCGTTGTTGGTCTTGCGGTAGAAGCCGAATTGCCCCGTCTCTGGCTTATTATAAAAAATCTCGTCCATGGCCTGTGAGCCGTTTAGCGCGGCCGCATTAAATCCCATACCTGTCTCAACACCCTTGACGGCCTGAATGCTCATGACGGCTTGGGCTAATCTGCCGTCGAGTTTCCTGTCCCACTGGATGTGTGAGCCAAGGCCCACGGGGACATTCACAGCAAACACAACAAACGTGCCGCCCAGTGTGTCACCGGTCTCTTTTGCCTTGTCTATGGATAGGGCCATTCTCTCTGATGCCTCCGTCTCTGGTGTACGCACAGGCGATTTTTCTGCCTCTTTAAATAAATCGAGGAGTTCGGCGCTTCCCAACGAATGGGGCAGCGTACTGGCCTGGATATCTCCTATGGATGTTACGAAGCTGCCTATGAAGATGTCAAACTCGCATAGAAATCTCTTACAGACCGCCCCAATGGCGACCCTTGCCGTAGTTTCGCGGGCGGAGGAGCGCTCAAGTACGTTTCTGATGTCTTTGAAGCCATACTTCGCCGCCCCGGCAAGGTCAGCGTGCCCGGGCCGTGGCCTGGTTACTGCCTCGATAGAGCCTTCGTCTTCGGTTGAGATGGACATTCCCTTAGACCAGTTGGCCCAGTCTTTATTTGTGATTTTAATTGCGATGGGGCTGCCAAGCGTCTTTCCCCACCTGATGCCTGTGAGGATTTCCGCCTTGTCGGACTCAATCTTCATCCTGCCGCCCCTGCCATAGCCCATTTGCCGGCGACTGAGTTCGGCGTCGATGTCCCCGGCAGATAGCGGCATATTGGAGGGCAGCCCTTCTATTATGCCAACAAGGGCCTGGCCGTGGGACTCTCCTGCGGTCGTAATTTTTATACCTGGCACATTGCCTCACTGGGGAGCGCTATGTCTCCCCCCCGGATTCTTAAACGAGACGCCTTACTGAGACGGTGGTTCCTCAATTTCCCTGTTTACAATCCTTGGCGTTATGAATATCAGATACTCGGTTGCCTGTGTTGATAAGGTTTCGGTCTTAAACAACCATCCAAGAATCGGAATGTCCTTCAGCAGGGGAATACCCTCGTCCGAGGTCGACTCCTTCCATCTGAAAACACCGCCCAATACCAGTGTCTCGCCGTCTTTTACCAGGACCTTTGTCTCTTCCGACATCTTGGAAGTCTGAGGCGCGTCGCTGCCTCCGATCTTGACAGATGTAATGAAGTCCTCTTTATTGATCATCAACTGCATGATAATCGAGTTGTCAGGGGTAATCTGAGGCGTAACGTCTATTTTGATTGTCACGTCTTTAAAGTCCGCAGAGATTTCACCCTGGGCGTTCATCTTTGGATATGGGATACTCTGCCCCTGAGATATTGAGGCCTTTTGGTTATCCATCGTCAAAAGGCGTGGGTTTGTGAGGATTTTACCCTCTTTGTTCGACTCAAGTGCTGTGAGTTTCATGTCCAGGGCCATGGTCTGTGCGGCATTTATAAACCCAAGGGCGACACCGCCTTTCAGGCCGGATATTACCGCCGGCAATGTGTCCAGGTATGAATTACCCGTCATTGGGCCGCCGCTTGCGCCTATGCCTAATCCGTGAGCGCCGCCTGACTGGGTATATGCCTTATTATACGACAGTATGCCCCAGTTTATGCCAAGACTATCGTCAACACCCTTTGTGACTTCCACAATTCTTGCTTCTATCAACACCTGCGGTGTTGGTTTGTCCAGCCTTTTGATCATTTTTTCTATTTCGCCCATAACTCGCGGTATGTCTACAACGATAATGGAGCTGGTTCTCTTATCGGTAGTCAATGATCCCCGTGAAGACAATAATCCGGTCTTGGACGGGGCGGCTGCGGCTGCGGCCGGGCCTCCGGGGCCGGGTGGGCCTATGGGGGCTGAGGAGGCCGTGGTTGTGATAAGATTTTTTATGTCGTCCACTGTTGCATAATTGACTCTGAATATCCTGGTTACCAGGGGTTCAATCATGTCCTTCGTATCTCTTGTTTTCAGTTCCGTCTCTGCCTTGTCCAGATCGTCCTTCTTCTCCTTCCTGAGTTTATCGATGGGGGCAATCCTTATTATATTTCCACTGACATCGCAGTCCAGACCATAGGTCTTTAGTATCAGCTCGACTACCTGGTTCCATTGAGTATCCTTCACCTGCATAGTGATTT
>PEAC01000065.1 GCA_002753305.1 Nitrospirae bacterium MYbin6 | reverse complement strand
TTCCAGGCCATCTATTCCTCCTTTCTCACGAAAGTTAGTATAGCCCCTCTTTAGGACATTTTTACTTTGCTGCTTTAGGACATTATCATTTTGGCGGGACAGCCTCTATGTGTGGTTAGTCCACGGGGTATCGCTTATGGGGCCGTCCCACCGCATGAAAAGGCTGTGTTGTATTCCCAGCTGGTCGAGGATTTTACCGGCTATGAAGTCAACGGCATCGGAGAGCGTCTCCGGTTTGTGGTAGAAGCCCGGAACGGGTGGGGCTATGGCCACGCCCAAACGGGCCAATTTAAGCATGTTCTCCAGGTGTATTGCGCTAAAGGGCATCTCACGTGGGCTGAGTAGCAGTTTTCTGCCTTCTTTTATCGTAACGTCGGCTGCCCTTGCCGTTAAGTTTGCGGCGTAGCCGTTGGCTATTGCCGAGAGGGTCTTCATAGAACATGGGACGATGGCCATACCATCTGTCCTGAATGACCCGCTTGAGAGTTGGCTTTGAAGGTCGTCCTCACAGTGGTAGTAAATGCGGCTGCTTTTATAGTAATCCCTGAGCTGCCCGATTGGGTCGTCTCTCCAGGCGTTGCCTGTTTCGTACTCAATGATGGAAAAGGCAGATTTTGAGATAATCAGATGGACTTCCGCTGTTTTTAACATCTCTGCGACGAGCCTGATACCTATGGCAGCGCCGGTTGCGCCGGTGATGGCGGCCACGAATCTTGGCGGGGCTTTCCTCCCGGATTTTGGCCGCTTTACGGGCATTGCCGGAGGCTACTTACCGTACAGGAAGACGTATTCGTCTGGTTTGGCGAGGCCGAGGTCCTCTCTTGCCTGTTTCTCAATATGAAACGGGTCGGTCTTTATCTCTATTATCTCTTCTTTTAACGCGGTGATTTCTTTTTCGATCCTGGCTATGTTTTGTTCAATAACCTTCTCTTCTTTTTTTAGATTTATATATTTAATAAAGCCGGCCTCATCGAATATCAGATTCAGGCCGATAATCACAAGGACAATGGCAAACATGGCCAAGGTTATGCGCACCCGGCGCCTTCTTTCGGATACTATCTGCCCGCGAAGGCTTTTTCCCTTCCTTCCTGGTTGCTTCTGTGCCGTGCTTTCTCTTCCTATGGCCATCGTCTGTTGTGTATCGCGTGAGCGGGGCCTGTGCCATGTCAACCCCGCCAACGCAATTGGTTATTACCCCTTATTTGTTGAGATTATAGTATGTGTCGTTTCCCTTGTACACGGCTATGCTGCCAAGCTCCTCTTCGATTCTCAGGAGGCGGTTGTATTTTGCAATACGGTCGCTTCTGCTAGTGGAGCCGGTCTTTATCTGTCCGGCATTCAGGGCAACGGCTATGTCGGCTATTGTTGTGTCTTCGGTCTCACCGGAGCGGTGTGAGATGACGGCAGTGTACTTTGCCCTCTTTGCCATATCTACCGCGTCGAGTGTCTCGGTCAGCGTACCAATCTGGTTTACCTTGACGAGGATTGAGTTGGCGATACCCTTTTGAATGCCCTCTTTGAGGATTGCCGGGTTGGTTACGAAGAGATCGTCTCCTACAAGCTGCACCTTGGTCTTTAACTTGTCTGTAAGGAGTTTCCAGCCATCCCAGTCGTTCTCACTCATGCCGTCTTCTATTGAGATTATCGGATACTTGCCTACCAGATAGGCGTAGTAGTCTGTGAGTTCAGCAGGCGTGTATTTCTTTCCCTCGCCCGCGAAGTTATACTTCCCGTCTTTGAACAATTCACTTGAGGCGACGTCAAGGGCGATTAGCATGTCCTTTCCGGCCTTGTAACCGGCCGCCCCTATGGCCTCCACTATCTCTACGATGGCATCTTCGTTGGATTTCAGATTCGGGGCAAAACCTCCCTCATCCCCAACGGCAGTTGACAGCCCTTTTTTGTGCAGAATCTTCTTCAGATTATGAAACACCTCCGCAGACATCCTGAGCGCGTCGGCAAACGTAGTGGCCCCCACGGGCATTATCATAAACTCCTGAACGTCTACGTTGTTATCGGCATGGGCGCCGCCGTTGATAATATTGAGCATCGGTACGGGGAGTTCTTTGGCATTTACGCCTCCGATGTATTTATATAGCGGCAGGTCTGCCTCTTCGGCTGCCGCCTTTGCTACTGCCATGGATACGCCGAGGATTGCGTTTGCTCCCAGTCTTGATTTGTTGTGCGTACCGTCAAGCTCTATCATTATCTTATCGATCTCTGCCTGATGGGTCGCCTCAATTCCAAGCACCTTCTTTGCTATCTCGGTGTTTACGTTTTTTACTGCCTTTAAGACACCTTTGCCCATGTATTTTTTCTTGTCGCCGTCTCTTAGCTCTACGGCCTCTCTCTCACCGGTTGAGGCGCCGCTGGGCACTGCTGCCCTTCCCAGGTACCCGCTCTCAAGCACTACATCCACCTCTACTGTGGGGTTTCCCCTTGAGTCCATTATCTGCCTTGCGTGAACTTTTACGATTTCCGACATCTGTTGTACCCTCCTTTTAATAACTACTTATAATAACTTCCGGCTCGACGGCCGATATATTATCCACTATGGTTTTGGTGCGTGTACCGCGCGGCCCATTACGTCCTCGGCTGCTTCCATCAGGCCCTCGGCAAGGGTCGGATGGGCATGGACTGTCTCGGCCAGCGCCTCCGCTGTCAGGCCGGCCTTCATTGCCACTGCCGCCTCGTGGATTATGTCCGAGGCGTTTTGCCCGATTATGTGAACCCCAAGCAGCTTGTTTGTCTTAGCGTCGGCAATCACCTTAAACATCCCGGAGATTTCTCCCATAGCGTGGGCCTTGCCCAGGGCGCGGTACTGAAAACGCCCTACCTTGTAATTAACGCCGTCCTTATCGCCACGTTCAATAAGCTGATGCTCCCTGACCCCCACCGAGGCTATCTCAGGATGTGTGAATATCCCCGCAGGTATGACAGAGTAGTCCATCTTTTCCTTATGCCCCATGATGTTGCCAACCGCGCAGAGGCCCTGTTTTGAGGCCACATGTGCCAGCAGCATCCCGCCGGTTACGTCTCCTATTGCGTAGATGTCCTTGTTTGAGGTCTCCATAAACTCGTTCACGGTAACCGCCCCGCGCTTGTCCAGTGTGACTCCCGCGTTCTCCAGGCCGACTCCTGCCGTATTAAATGCCCTCCCTATTGTTACGAGGAGTTTTGAGGCAGTCAGCTCCTTACCTCCGGACAAATAGGCCGTAACGCCCGTTTCGCTTGTAGTCACTTTCTCTACCTTAACGCCCGTGTGCAGCTTTATCTTCTTTTTCTTCAGTTCCCGCTCAATGATTTGCGAGATCTCAGGGTCTTCCGTAGTCAGCGCCCGTGGCATAAGCTCTATGAGGGTAACATCCGTGCCAAACTCTCTATAAATACAGCCAAACTCACACCCCATTACTCCGGCGCCGATTATCAGCATCGAGTCCGGAATTTCCTGCATGTCAAGGGCCTCGGTGCTTGATATAATGCGATTACCGTCAAATGGGAACGTTGGAATAGAGGCTGGGCGCGACCCTGTGGCAATTATAAACTTATCTGCCGTTAAGGTCTCCTCGGGGCCATTTTTGGAGACTACCCTTATCTGCTTTTCAGATATAAAACTCCCCCGGCCTTCTTTGAGTGTAATGCCCCAGCTTTTGAACAACGCCCTTATGCCCTTTACCTGGGTTGCGATGACGGAGTTCTTACGCTGCACAATCTTTTTGGCGTTTGGCCTTAGCTCCCCTGTAAAGTCGATTCCATATGAGGCGAGGTCCTTTGCCTTGGCGTATGCCTCGGCCGAGGCCACAAGGGTCTTCGTTGGAATACAGCCCTCGTTAAGACAAGTGCCGCCGACTTCTTTCTCCTCGACTACCGTCACCTCAGCGCCCATCTGTGCCCCCCTGAGGGCCGCTACATAGCCGCCCGGGCCGGAGCCCAGTATCAGTATCTTCATCCCGCTTCCTCTTCGATGAACTTGTCGTAGTCGGAGGAGTCCATCAGGTCATCCAGTTCCGAGTCGTCCGATATCTCTATTACCGCTATCCAACCCTTGCCGTAGGGGTCTTCGTTTATTATCTCTGGTGAGTCCTCCAGGTCCTCGTTTACGCTTAGGATTGTGCCACTCAATGGGGCTATCACTGAGGAGGTCGCCTTTGTCGACTCGATCTCGGACATCTCCGTGTTGGCCTCAACCTCGGCGTCGACCTCGGGGATGTCTATGTACACTATATCGCCCAGGGCGTCTTGTGCGTAATCTGTTATGCCTATAGTTGCCTTCTTTCCTGATATGCTTACCCATGTGTGTTCTTTATGATAGCGAAGCTCTTCTGGATTCATTCTTACCTCCGGGCTTTTTTATTACCTGTTAAATACAGGCTATCAGTCCTGCCGTACTTATTCATGTTTATTATCATAGCTATTTTGCTTTTGTCAAGCAAAAAAACTCCGGGCCTTTTCATTTTACCTCTCCTGCAGCTTTGACACGTCGGCCAATTTGATGGACATGCGGCGAATTTCATTTAAAAGCGCCAGCTTATTCGACCTCTGCCGCTCGTCCTTGTCCATGACCAGCACCTTGTCAAAAAAATTATTTATTGGTGTTATCAGTGTGCTTATTTTTTCGTATGCATCCTTGTAATTTCCTTCTGAGACGGCATCGGCAATGCCGGATTTAATCTCTGCTACACGGCCCCATAGCTCCCTCTCCTCGCCAGTAACAAACATCTCCGGGTTTACCTCGCCGTTGAAACCGTCGGGGACTATGTTTTGGATCCTCTTAAAGGCAAATAAAAATTCGTTGCAGGTTGCGCTGTTCTTTAAATCCCTCAACATATCGAGGCGGTTGATGAGATACTCAAGTGGTATTTCCATAAAGCCGTAGAGTGCTGCCTGCACCTCGTCGTTGGCATATATTTTGGATAAAAACATGGACTCGAGCCTCGCCCTAAGGAACACCTCTATTGGTGCGGCAAGCCCGGGGTCTTTCTGCAGTATGCCTATAGTCTCGTCAAACAGCTCTTTTAACGTAACAGTATGAAATTTATTGTCTATTAAAATCGATATGATTCCTATAGCCTGGCGGCGCAGCGCGAAAGGGTCCTCGGAGCCGGTAGGAATAAGCCCTACGGAGAAAAACGACACAATGTTATCGAGTTTGTCGGCAAGGCTGAGTGCCGTCCCCGTTTGCGTTACGGGGAGCTTCCCGCCGGATTGCTGCGGCATGTACTGCTCGTCCAGGGCCTCGGCAATTTCTTTTTCGTAACCATCCTTAAGGGCATAGTGCTTACCCATAACGCCCTGCAGCTCTGTAAATTCCCGCACAACTGCCGTGGCAAGCGAGGTCTTTGAAAGTTTGGCAGCCCATTCGAATTTATTTAATACAGTAATATCAGGTTTGCAGCTATAGAGTTTTTGGGCAAGATAAACAATTATCAACTCAAGCCTCTTGGTTTTATCATAAAGGCTTCCGAGCCTGTCGTGAAATGCAATCCCTCTCAGGCTCTCAATCCGATCATGCAGCGTTAGGTGCAGGTCTTGTTCATAGTAGAATTTCGCATCCTCAAGGCGTGCCCTTATGACGCGTTCGGCGCCAAGCCGCACGGTTTGCGCATTTTCCTTAAGTGTGTTGCTTACTACGACGAATTTGTTGATGAGGCGTCCGTCCTGCTCAAGGGTAAAGTATTTCTGATGTCCGCGCATTACGCTGATTAGCAGCTCTGCCGGCAGTTGTAAGAATTCTTCCGGAAAAGTGGCCGCAACGCACTCCGGGTGTTCGACCAGATATGTAACGGTCTCAATCAGTTCGTCGTCGTGGACGGGGCTGGCCTTAAACTCATCGGCAATCTCAGCCACCTGCCTTTTGATAAGCGCTTTTCTTTCATTTTGGTCAAGAATGACGAAGTTGGATCTCAGGACGGAGATATAGTGGTTAACGTCCAGTACTGTGAATGCGCCGCCGGAGAGGAAGCGGTGTCCGTATGTGACGTTAGCGCTCTCCATGCCGCCATATTTCAGGTTGACCGGTTCGTCGCCGCACAGGGCGGTTATCCAGCGAATCGGGCGTGCGAACTTTATATCCAGCGCGGCCCATCTCATCATCTTTGGGAAACGAATCGCGGCGATGATCTTCTCAAATATCCCACCAGCTATATCCTTGACGAGGAGGCCGGATTCCTCGACCCGGGCAACAATGTACTGCCCCTTGCCCTTTGTCTGAACAGTCAGCTGAGCGGCGTCGATTGAGTGCGTCCTGGCAAAGCCAAGCGCGGCCTGAGTGGGGCTTCCATCTGCGCCATATGCGGCAGACACGGGGGGGCCGTAGAACTCCTTTACCTTATTCTCCTGATATCTCTTAACCCCACTGGCAATGACAGCGATTCTCCTTGGGGTGGCATAGGCCCTGGCATCAGAGAAAACTACGCCGGCCTCTTTTAATATCCCGGAGGCAAGGGCCTCAATTTTTGAGATGCCGTCAGAGAGAAAGCCTGCCGGGATCTCCTCGGTACCTATCTCTAAGAGGAGTGAGATGGCGGACTGAGATGCATCATTTATAGGTATTTTAGTCGTATCGTTCATGGATTGGTATCCTGATGGGCGTTGGCAGCGTTGTTTAAGTATGACTCCGCACACAGGCGTGCAAGCCCCCGCACGCGGGCAATGTAACCCGTACGCTCATTCACGGAGATAGCGCCTCTGGCATCCAGGAGGTTAAACACATGGGAGCACTTAAGGCAATACTCATAGGCCGGCAGCGTAAGGGCGTCCTTTGCCAAGGCGTTTGAGCGGCTATGAAAATCGTCGAAGTGGCGTTTGAGCATATCTATATCAGCCAGTTCAAAGTTAAATTTAGAGCACTCCACCTCGTCCTGCCGGTGGATGGCGCCGTAGAGAAAGTCCTCGTTCCAGCGCAGGTTATAGACGTTGTCCACTCCCTGTAGGTACATTGCTATACGCTCAAGCCCATATGTCAACTCAAGGGAGACGGGTTTCAGGTCAATCCCGCCGACTTGCTGAAAATATGTAAACTGTGTCACTTCCATGCCGTCAAGCCAGACCTCCCAGCCAAGCCCCCATGCGCCAAGGGTAGGGGAGTCCCAGTCGTCCTCGACAAAGCGGATGTCGTGCTGCCTGGGGTCAATGCCGATGGCCTCAAGGCTCTCCAGATAGATCTCCTGCGAGTTCAACGGAGAGGGCTTCAGAATCACCTGATATTGATAGTAGTGCTGGAGGCGGTTGGGGTTTTCGCCGTAGCGGCCGTCAGTGGGCCTGCGCGATGGCTGGACATAGGCAGCTCTCCAGGGGGCAGCGCCGAGAACTCTGAAGAAAGTCGCAGGGTGAAAAGTCCCGGCCCCTACCTCCACGTCATAGGGTTGAACGAGGACGCAGCCCTTATTAGCCCAAAACTCCTCAAGCTTCATTATCAAATTCTGAAAATACATATATCCGCCACCTGCCTATTGTCAATACCTATCAATCACGCCACAATATACACTAACTGGCACATACTGAAATCTTAAAGAATGTCCGCCTGTTTTGTCAAATAGCAGACACCCGTGAAATCCACCCCTAATAATATCATAAAGTACTGATATTCTTTAAGACGATACGGACAGTACGGACTTTACCATGAACTCGTCGACGTTATAGAGTTCGACTAATTGTTCGATGGCGTCGATGATCTCGTTTTTGTCACATGGTTTGGTGATATATTTATTAACGGAGCCTTTGTTGATGGCGTCAATAGAGGCGCTGATGTCCGCGTAACCCGTAAGGAGAATCTTTTTGCAATGGGGTTTAATCCTGTTTATCTCGGCCAGGAGTTCGGAGCCTTTAGTGTGAGGCATTCTCTGGTCTGAGATGACAACGGCAATGTCCTCTTCGTTAAAGATTCTAAGGGCCTCTTCGGCGCTGCCGGCTATTCTTACGTTATAGAGCCCCTTAAAGGTATCATACATGGCATCAAGAATATCTTCTTCATCATCGACAAATAAAAGAGTCCTCTTAGGCATCCCCTGGATCATCTCATCCCACCCCTTACAAGTTTATTCATGTTATACCTATTATTACAGTACATGGAGTAATATTACAACATTTGAAATAATTTATGCTCAAGTCTTTTCTTTATCGACAGCGGGACTTCTGCCGTATCTGAGGCAACGTGGAAACCGTGATATGTATTTTCGACGGTATTTTCATCCTTGAAAACGATGAACATTTTATATAGGCCGTCATGATTGAAAAGCTCACGGTGCGACTGGCCAATGGCAGTGTTAAGCAACCCTTGGGCCTCGAATTTTGAACACATAAGAGGGCTGGCTCCGGGCCAATTGCCGAGTCCATTTTCACCATGCTTAGGGATACGGTTAAATATTCGCTGCGGCAGGCGATTATCGGCAAACCATTGTGTGAGAGCAGCGTTGTCCCGCAGGTTACGAAATTCAACCGTATCTCTGGCGTCGATGGCAATCGAAATAATAGCATCTCTGATTGTACAGGCATGGTGGTTAAGCAGGGCGTAATTGTTAACGTTATCAAGAAGTTTACGCTCGCTTATTTCGCAAAAGGTATGGGCTTTGATGGGCTGGCTGAATATTTTATAGTTCTTCGTCGGCGATTGCATGGAGTCCTCACGCCAGTTATACCACCTTTCCTTTAATATTTCTGAGAGGATTACACGCGGAAAGGGGTAGACAATCTCATACTCATAGTATAGAAGGAAATTATCAAGGTTATCTGCATCGTAGTATCCGTTGTAATTTTCAATTTCAATTTCTTTTATGTGTCCAATCAGACAATCCAGATATTCATTACATAACAATTCATCACGGCAGGATTCATCTGGCAGCATCCACTGATAGGAAGATACATATTCGGCAAGCAACAAAAAGAGGTTAGTTACCCCCACTCCTTTAACCCCATTAACGTAGTCATGTCTTTTGCTATCTGGTCAAAAAAACCTTTGGGCGGTTTACGGATTTTCCCTCCTGTCAATACCGGTAGATGGATAACCTGTGTGGCATGAGTGCTTACCTTTCTGTCGAAGTAATATACCCTTGAATCCTCGGGGTCGATGATACCTTTTTTTGTTGCAACCAACAGGCCGTTAATGATATGGTCGCTATGGGTTTCGATGATGAACTGAACCCCAGCCTTTGCGGATTTACAGATCAACTCCATAAGCTTAGCCTGCCCGGCCGGATGGATATGCGATTCAGGGTTTTCAACCAGCACAAGGCCGTCCTTACGCGTATGAAGTGCAGCCACAATAATTGGAAGCACATATGAAATGCCAAACCCAACATCCATTGCCTTGAACCTATTGGTTACGGTTTCTCCCTCACCCCGGCTAAAGCTGTACTCTACTTTATATCCTGCTTCCGCAACCTCCTCAATATGAATATTACCTATATCAGGACTTATTTCTCTCATCCATTCCATCACCTGAAATTTTAATGTAGGATCATCATCTTTGACTTTATCTTTGACTTTCGTCATGGACTTGTCAGAAACATTCTCTTCTTTGAAATGATAAAGATAATGGGCGACTAGCTCGCAACGTCCTTCTCTTCTTGACATCTGTTTAAAAATCTCGACTATAGCGGTATCTTTTTCATAGATAGAAACAGGACCATTGCGAAACGCACTAATATATTGAAAATTATTATTAAATACACTTGAATCAGGGATTGGAAGATTAGAAACAGACGTGCGCCTGAGAAATGTATCGATGATCCTATTGCGATTCACTCCAAATACTAATTTAATATCTTCTTTATTCTTTTGTTTTATTTCAAATTCTATTTCATCCGTTTCTGCCGATATGAAGATGGCGTCTTTTGCCGTACCGACAGAGCAAAGGTCGCCATTTAAATCAAGTCCTTTTGATAGGAGATTTTTCATATATGACTGCCTTAAAAGCAGAATGGATTGCAATGCCGACGATTTTCCAATACCATTTAAACCTGTCAGGATATTTATACTGGATAGGCCTAATTCTGTACTCGCATGGGCTTTGAAGTTCTTTATCTGAAGCAAGGTTATCATTTTACAAGCAACTCTGTAAGCATATTTTTAATGATTTCAAACCTGTTTTTTACGCTTGATTTTTGGCCTGTAGCCATAGTTATCGATTGATAAAAAATTTCGTCTCTGAATAGCTCAATGAGCCTTTGTTGTAAATCTTCTTTTTTATCCAGGAGCTGTATTTGTTGATCATCGGAAAGCCACGCAAAGTTTACGCTAACAGTATCAAACACCGCTTTGGAGATTGGCTTGCGGTTATCTTCCCGGGAGTGTCTTCTTCTAAAGGCGTCATTGCCGAAGATTTTATATGAAAGCTCCATTGATTTTCTAAAGGCTTCTTTAATTTTAATACGCTCCTCCTTTGTTGACTCTGCCAATTTTTGCAAGCTATCGTTAAGGAACTTATCTAACTCACCGTTATAGTTAGTATCGTAACCCAAAAGATAGAAAGCAACAAAACGATTAGCAAAATCCCTGTCTTCCATTCGTTTTGACGGGATTCGATTATCAGTAGCTTGTTTAAATTCTTCTAGTTTTGCTAATTCATCAATAAACGTTGAAGGAATTCCTTGATTTAACGCATGTCTCATCTCCTGTGAGGTTAGCACTAAACCTCCTGTGTTAACCCGTTTAAAGATAATAAATTTAACATAAGAAGGAGTTTGCCTTTCTATGACATAGAAATTTATTTTCGTACCACTTATTTTTCGTTTATCTTCAGTAGATAAATTTTCATAACTTTTACCTTCATAATCGGTTGATTTCAAAAACTCAAGTCCGGAAAGCTTAAGTTTTTTATTTATTATAAAGTCGTTAAATGTACACAATCTCTGCAAGCCGTCAACTACCAGCCATCTATTTTGTTTTTTCGATTTTTCATCTACACTAAAGTAAAAAGAAGGGAGTGGCAGTCCCAGCAAAAGAGACTCAATAAGTTGGCTTTTTTTTGTTTCGTCCCATAAATCCATTGAACGCTGGAAGTCAGGCATCAAATCGATTTCATCGTATTGTAACTTTTCAATAAGAAATCCAAGATTTACGTTCGCTTGGTCTATCTTTATTTTGTCGGGATCATAAGGTATTGTAATCTTAGGAGTACCGGCATCTTCCTGCTCAATCTCCCCCTCATATTTCTCGCCGGTTTCTTTAATCGAGCTGCAAACAATAGGTGCTTTTTCAAGAACCGCCATTGTTTTAGTCGTTTCATCAAGCATTGCATAATTTAGCAATATTAAGATTGATTTGTCAATAGAGCCAATTGCAAAATGCTGTAGTGGGTTGCACCTACAACATCCTGGATTCCCGTTTTCACGGGAATGACAGAGGCATCCTGAGCTTGTCGAAGGATGATTTTAGCGGTAGGGGACACATTTATTCATTTTGCAATTGGCTCAATAGCCCTATTGGCGGCCTATTGTGTTATACTACGTTATTACTGGCCCTATCGCCAGCGGTTTGGCTGAAATATCACTTGGGAGGGTATGGATATGTTTGGTTTTAAGTACATAAAATTCGACTCGATGGCTTATGTCATACATTATAAAAACGGAAAAGTGGTTCGTGAGGGTAGGGGGCTTTCGTTTATTTACTTTGCTCCGAATTCCTCCATCGTGGCCATCCCGCTTGGCAGCAACGACATGCAGTTTATCTTTAACGAATCTACCTCAGACTTTCAGACCGTTTCCATTCAGGGACAGATTGTCTATAAGATCGAAAACCCCAGGCAGCTTGCCGAATTGCTTGACTTCAGCGTCGACTATAAGGGCAATTACAAGAAGAAAGACCACGAAAAACTCAACCAGCGCCTCGTCGGCGAGGCCCAGACCGCTACGTCTGCCTTCATCCAGGGCCTTACGCTGAAGGAATCCATCAGGAGCGCAAAGAAGATCGAAGAGAAAATCATCGAGGGCCTGAAGGCCTCAACTGCCGTCTCAAGCCTTGGTGTAACCCCCCTTAGCGTCAATATTCTTGCCGTAAAGGCAACCCCCGAAATGGAGCGCGCCCTTGAGGCCGAGACCCGTGAGGCCCTCCAGCAAGAGGCCGACCACGCCATCCATGAACGAAGAAATAAAGCAGTCCAACAGGAGCGCATCATCAAAGAAAGTGAACTCAACACCGAGATTGCCGTCGAGGAAAAGAAGAAACAAATCACCGAAAAGAAAATGGAGGCCGAAATCCTCGTTGAGCAAAACAAGAGGCGTATTCGTGAGATGGAAATGGAGGCCGATATCGCCGTTGAAACCCAGCGGCAGACCCTCATCGGCATCAAAGTAGAAAACGATAGAAAAGACGCCGACTCCAGGGGCTACACCCTTGCCGCCACACTTAGCCCCTACAAGGACATCGACTGGAGAATCCTCTCGGCCATCAACAAGGACGCCCTCGACCCGCGCCTCAATATCGCCCTGGCCTTCAGAGAGCTTGCCGAGAGGGCCGACAAAATCGGTACACTGAACATCTCCCCAGAACTCCTTGACGGCCTCCTGCGCGCCAAAGAAAAGAAATGACCGCTGGCCACGCCGTCATAGTAAGGGCAAAGACCCGGCTTGAGATGCTCATTGACAGATTCAACACGCGCCAGCAGGGCAAGTTCTACATTGAGCGCTCAGGCGGCAACTTCTCTGACTACGAGGCCGAACACGACACGTACTACGCCTCTTTGGATACGGTGCAGACAAGCCTGAGCCGCGTGATTAAGACAAAGACGGTAGAGCGGGCCTTTCTGCCAAATTACCTGTTTTCTGACAAGGATGTTGTCGTCGTAGTAGGGCAGGACGGCCTTGTTGCCAACACGGCCAAGTACGCCATGGGGCTGCCCATAATTGGTATCAATCCGGACGGCGCAAGATACGACGGCGTGCTGCTGCCGTTTCAACCCAATGGTTTTCTGAAGATACTGGAAACCGTTGCCACGGGCCGCGGTTACCCCTTTAAGGATGTGGCGATGGCCGAGGCCACACTAAGTGACGGACAGCGCCTGATAGCCTTTAATGACCTGTTTATCGGGGCCGTCTCACATGTGTCGGCAAGGTATTCTATCTCACAGGGCGCGCTGCGTGAGGAGCAATCCTCAAGCGGCGTGATAGTCTCAACCGGCGCGGGTTCGACGGGGTGGTTGAGTTCGATAATAAACATGGCCAGCGGGGTTGCAGGCAGGTTCTACGGCGGAGTGCCGCTTGCCCCAAGACGTATTGACTGGTCGGCGGATGTGCTTATCTATGTGGTAAGGGAGCCATTTATCAGTAAGACCTCTCATGCGTCGCTCATAGCCGGTGAGGTGACAATCAGCTCCCCCCTGGTCTTAGAATCCCACATGCCCTCAAACGGCGTAATATTTAGTGACGGCATAGAGAACGATTTCCTCAAATTCAACTCCGGGGCAACGGCAACAATAGGGCTATCCGCGGTGAAGGCCAGGTTGGTAATGCCGCAATAAAATGTCCGGCCCGCAATGATGATCTGATAGATTGGGAACTCCGGGAAGAGAAGCAGCAGTACACCTCATAATAAGAGATTTCTTCTGACACTTAGTATAATACTATATTTGATATCGCTGATATTATTAGCGGCATTTCTAATAAAAATAGATTAAGGCTGAGGGCTGGTGGTTGAGCTGCTACTTCGCCAGTCCAAAGAGCTTGGCGATTAACTCAAGTGCCTTGGGGTTGGTTAAGAGAATGACAGAGATGAGAATGAGCAATACGATTTTTTGCTCAAGACGCAGCGCCCTGTTATCACCTTTTATTTCGGCTCTGAGTACTTTGAATTCACCGTCGACCCTTTTGAATTCGCCCATTATTTCGGCTATATCGGCTTTAGTGGCAAGTTCCTTAGTGAGTTCCTCTTTAATCTGCATTTTCATCTGAAGGGTAACGGCTTCGGCCTTTTTTTCGATGGCATCAAGAGAGGCCGTCAGGAGTTTCCCAACTTCACGGGCTTCTTCCTTGCCGACCTTTCTCTCAAGCAAGTCATATATCTCTATCGGCAGTACCATTGACATGATTCAATTATACCTCAACAGAAAAAAGAAAATCAACCCCTCTGAAATCATCAAAAACTCTTTAAGGTACTGCGAGGTGAAAGCTGTATGAAAACTGTGAGGAGGGCCTGCGGCTGCCCCGCTACTTCGCCAGTCCAAAGAGCTTGGCGATTAACTCAAGTGCCTTGGGGTTGGTTAAGAGAATGATTGAGGCGAGAACGATGAGTACGATTTTCTGTTCAAGGCGCAGTGCCTTATTATCCCCCTTCATTTCAGCCCTGAGTTCTTTGATTTCACCTCTTATTTCGGCTATATCGGCTTTAGTAGCCAGTTCTTTAGCGAGTTCCTCTTTAATCTCCGCTTTCTTTTGAAGGGCAACGGCTTCGGCTTTTTTTTCGATGGCATCAAGAGAGGCTGTCAGGAGTTTCCCAACCTCACGGGCCTCCTCCTTGCCGACCTTTTTCTCAAGCAGGTCATATATCTCTATCGGCAGCACCATTGACATGATTTTATTGTACCTCATTAGAAAAAAGAAAATCAACCGATTTGCAAATCACTAATAACTCTATTAGTATGTGTGGCCTTACCGGTTATTTAAAATACAATCGTTAAGTGATATGATGACGAAAGTGTGAGTTTTTGGCCTGGTTTTAATTCCGCTCTTTCGCCCGCCTTGAGCCGGACATCGTCTATGTAGGTCTCGTTTGTCGAGTTTAAATCCTGTACGTACCACCTGCCATCTTCCTCAATGATGCGGGCGTGTTTCCTTGATATGGCCTTGCACTCATTAAGAATCTCACTGCCCGTGGAGGTGCGGCCTATCACGTCGTTATGGCATACCTGTATTTCACGGCCGTCCGAGGTGCGCAGAACTATGAAATCCCCCTGCGCCTCGGCTGGTTTTTGTTCCTCCTCCGGCTTCACCCCTGAAATATCCCCCATGCAGCGTGAGCACATCATCTCGGTCAGGGCGTTTCTTGTCTTGCATGTCGGGCAGAGCTTAAATAAATCCATTGCGTAACGCCTCCGCGTGCTCCTGTGTGGGGATCCCTGCGGCAAATATCCCGCTGTGGCCTTCGATTATCTGAATTTTCCGGCGCGTTTCGTTGCGATATTGCCCGTAGGCGCTTATTATTGATTCGTTCGCGCTTAGAATTACCATCTCCTGATTATCCGAACCCTTCCACGCATACGGGGTATTTAACCCGTTGACAAAGCCACCGTCTACCAATACGTCTATTGAGCTTAAAGTGTGTGGAAACAGGCCGCAGAGCCGTCTATATTCATATCCACTATAGCACAGGATGTCATCAATCCCGATGCCTCTCATGCCCAGGACAAGCGCGTAGAGGGCCTCTGGCTGGTCAAACGGTTCACCCCCTGAGATTGTGGCCCCGTCCACCGGACTAAACCCCGCAATTCGCCCTAAAACCTCTTCTACGGTAGTCTGCCCCGTGTCAGTAACCTCCCACTCATCACGCGCTATGCAGCCATCACATCGTATTGAGCAACCCTGAAACCATACCCCAATCCGCCGTCCCAGCCCGAGGGCATACACCGGATAATGCAGCGCCGTCAGATAGACTGTATGCAGAGGCGTATGTGCCATGACTGCGCGTCCTCGTCAATTGATTCGATTATTATACGCTGCCCGGGCCCCAGGTTCAAGGCAAACAGCTCACGTGAAAGCGGGTTGACAAGCATGGTCTCTACATTGTTGCCAATGCCGCGTCCACCCATTTCGGGATTATTACAGGCGTTGGCCCTGAGTGTGTCCATTGCCGCGTTCGATAACTCTATCGAGAAATTGGCATAGTTTTCCGGAAACTTTTCCCGAACTATGCCGGCAACCTTCTCCATGACGTTGTTCACCATCTTATTGAGAATCAGCGCTGCCACATCCGCGCGAATAAAGTCGAACACTACGATGTTATCCCCGATTCGGTTGAGGATTTCAGGGCGGCCAATTTTGTATTTGAAAAAATCCCCGATAGTCTGCCGGATCTTATTATCTATGTCCTTAAAGGGCATCTCCTGTGTGATGGTGCGAATTTTCTGGCCGTCTTCTGATGTCTCGTAAAACCCCAGATTGCTCGTAAAGACAATAAGCGCCTCAGAGAAATACACCGTCTCGCCCCGCCCTGAGGTAAGCCGCCCGTCGTCCAGAATCTGGAGAAATACGTCAAGAATCCTGGGGTGCGCCTTTTCGATTTCGTCAAAGAGGACTACGGCAAAGGGGGTCTGTTTTATGGCATTGGTGAGCTGGCCTCCGATGTCGTAACCCACATAGCCTGGCGGTGAGCCAAGCAGGCGCTGGTCGGCGTGTTCGTGAGAGAATTCGCTCATATCAAATCGAATGCAGCTCGTCTCTGTGCCAAATATAAGCTCCGTAACGGCCTTGGCAAGTTCTGTCTTGCCTACGCCGGTAGGGCCGGCCAGAAACATCACCCCCTTGGGGCGCTGGGAGTACTTTGCGTACTGGCTGCCGGAGAGATTATTCACCGCGCGCTTGATTATATCCGCGGCCCTGGTAACGGCATGGGGCTGGCCCTTTACACGCTCGGTAAGTATGGAGTCCGCATTAAGAATTCTTTCCCTGTGGAGCCTTGACCACGGGTTTTCCACTATGCCGAGCTTGTATGCGCGGATTGCCTCGCCAATCCCGGTAAATCCTATCCCGTCCCGCCTGGCCATCGCTACGATGGAGACAATCTCTGAGGCAAAGAGTCCGCTGGTCTGGTCGATAAACAATGAGACAATCTCCCCTCGTTTAGTCTCGTCGCAGCCTTCGATGCCTGTGAGATATTTTGACAGGCTTTCTATTACTACCTTTCTCAGGTGGTAGTCTGGCTTAGGGATGGAGAGCATTCTCAGACGGGGATTGTCCATCGTAAACCACGCCGGTATGTCGTTGTCCTTGTCCATGCACCAGATTACAAGATTATACTTTGGAAAATCAGCGCCTGCCGTGATGACCGGCCCGGCCTTCTGCATACAGGCAAACATGCGGTAGTAGAGTTCGTTGGCCTCGTTACCGGCTATGTCTGTGAGGCGTGAGGAGAAGTTTAATATGACGGCAGAGTATGCACGCGCTGAGAATACGAGTTTTTCCACCAATTCGGCAAGCGTCCCTAAGGTGCACTGTTTAGGGATGGGCTGCCCCGTTATCTCTTTAAAGAGACTATCGCCACCCACAGAGAGCCGAAGGCCGGTAAGCGGCTCACATAGTGCTATGAGGCCGTAGCCGTTTCTTACAAGCAACTCTTTCAGGTAGTCGATCAGTTTTAGAGTTGTCACGCTGCCGTTTAAATCGATGGGATATACGTCGTAGATATTTCCCCAGAGAATGAACTGCGATTTAACCGGCATAAAACGCTCTATTTCACGCGCCCATTTGGGCATAATTTGCTCAGACATGGATTCCTCCCTCGGTATAGGCCATGCGCTTTTGATTGACCACCTCGTCGATGCGGGATTGATAGGTGATATAAACGTTAAAACAGACACGCCCGAATGAGTGGTCCTCCAGAGTGCCGCGTACCAGTTCCGTGAACAGGCCTAGTACCATGTTGGTAGACGTGTTCTTTTCCACCGTTCTTTCAATGCCGCGAAGCAGGCCGCTTGAATTTTCCTTGAGATGTTCAAGTATTTCAATGTCTATTGGTTCCCATTTGGCCAGGGCCTCCTTCAGCCCTTTGGTGTACTCCAGGAAACGGTTGAGGATGTTATATTCGCTGAACTTGTCGGACTGCTGGAAGATTTTATTAGGCTCTATATAGGCAAGTGTTGCGGCAAATTCGCGCTCAAGGGCGTTTATGCTGACAAACCATGAGCCAGACACGTTGTTTTTTATATAGCGGCTGACGGTTGCGTATCTGCTCAATGGGCAGCTAGTTGACAGGAGGCGTCTGAGACAGTCGTTGGCGAGGTCTGTCCTTTGCCTACGGGTGAATGGTCTCAGGAGGTCCGTGCTGCCGTTACTGGCATGGGCAAGGACGGCCGGCTCATTGGCGGCATATCTTAACAGATCATTGCAGGAGAACAAGACCCCGTTATCAACGAAGCGCCTTAAAGTGCTTGCCGCGTTTTTGTAATCGTCCGGGTTTGCGTCCTGCAACGATTTTGTAATAGAGCCGGGTATGATATATTTTTCGCACCAGTACTCAAAATCCTTTTTTTGAATTATAATGTTATCTGCGCGGAACTCTTTGATAGCGCGTGCCGCATAGACATAGTCTTTGAGAACGCTGCCCGTGAGATGCTCTGCTATGCCTGCCGGAAGGATGCAGTCCTGCGTAAGTGTGCGTATGTCCTCTGTGGTAAGGAGTTCCTCGTCTATCAGGAGATTCTTAAGGATGCGCACGGCTTTGAGGTGGTTTTTGACGTTGTTTTGCAGGACGCCTTTTTTCAGTTCGGCGGGCAGCACATATGTGCCGGCAATGCGTGTGAAATCCTTGCGGGTTAAGATTTGGTGGTAGTTGGCACAGAGATGGCTTATTCTTGTGTTAATGTCGTCTCTTATCTCCCGCGGCAGGATATAGTCGTCAGGGTTGAGAATGGCATCAAGAATGGTTAGCAGCTCAATACGCTCTATTTTGTTTATGAGGCCGGTGTTTGAGGCAAATGTCTTTGTAAAGGTTTCAACAATGCTGTAGAGCATATCGCGGGGCTTGCCTGTGAGGCGCAGGTATTCGTTGTAGTATTCATAGAGCCTGCCGCTTATGAGGTTATCGACGAGCTGTTGTTGCCCTTTTGTGGCCTTTTCCTTTAAGGCGCTGCCTGCCGCGGCGTATAGATTATCAGGGGTAAGCAGGATTCCGAATATGGCAAATGGGAGCGTTTTGTTAAACGTATAGATAAATGTTAACAGTGAAAGGTCTCTGTCATGTTCCGTATGCTCTACGATTTTCTCTACGCGCACTGCCGTCCCGTGGATGTTGTTTCTGATCAGCCACTTTGAAATATATCCACGCATGAGATGAGTTATGGCCTCCTCCCATGCCTCCTCTGTTTCAATGAAGCACTCGGTCAGCTCAGCAAGCGAATAGACCTTCTTCTCGCCAAAAACGAACGGGAAGCTGAGCGCGTCGTCCTTAACTCTGCCGCCTCCGTAGCTCTCGGCAATGTCTCTCTCGCCTTTAAGCCATCTGTTGACCTCGTTATAGCCCCAGCGTTGTTTTGGATTTCTGGTAAGGAGGCCGCGCAGCAAAAGTGTATACTCCGGCTGGAGTTGTCCGGGGATATCTACGCCGGTTGTGGATAGCGTGTACATAATCACCTTGGTATCAATTCCACTGAAGGGATGCCGCCCGCAAAGCAGCTCAATGGCTATCAGCCCCATAGACCACCAGTCCGCCTCCTTGCCCACTACACCGGTGAAGGACTCCGGAGCCCAATAGAGTGGAGTACCCTTGACGACGGTGAGTTTTTTTGTCATTTCAGGGTCGATGGCTGAGGATATTCCAAAATCGGTAAAGACAAGGTCTAAGGGGTCTATGGATCTTACGAGGATGTTAGAGGGTTTAACGTCGAGGTGCAGGATGTTGTGCTCGTGAAGGATATGGAGAGCTTCGGCAATCTCCTCTATTATATTCTTCAGGAGTTGCGCATCGGGCACTTTATTTAAAAAAGTCCTGAGTGAGCCAAACCGGGCGTACTCCTGAATCTCGAACCACTTACCTGTGGCATCGTCATAGCCGCACTCTACGATTCTGATGATGTGCTTAGGGAATGTCTCACAAAGGGCCTTTGCCTTGTCAAGAATCCCGCTGCCGGGGTTAAGTCCGCGGCGGTAGAGCTTCAGCACGTGTGTAGTTTTGTCTATATCGATAAGAAAGATGTCTGCCTCGCTGCCGGCAGCCGGAAGCTCTTCCCTGATGGTATGGCCGCGGAATGAGGCCAGACTGGCAGGGCCGGTGTCTTTGTTAACGGTGGCAGGGGCGGCCTCGACAACAGTCCTGCCTGCCTCGACTATAGTAGCGTCGGCTTCGACGATTGTGGCGTCTTCATGTGATGCGTCTCTTTCCATTATGTGTATCTTCCAATTAAACAGCGCGCAACGTATTTGTCTGTTTTGTTACCTTGTGGGAGGCTTCAGCAATTGATGCGTCCGTTATGGCAAGGATGTCCTCCTCGTCAGGCTCTTTTCGCAGCTCAACATTGAAGCCGATACCCTTGTCTTTGAGTTCTTTAAGAAAACGGTCAAAGTCCCCACACCATTTTCTGGCGGTCTCCGTATCCTTTTGCTTCTGATATGCCGAGGGATTGGGCTTTTCCTTGTCGGAGGCAACAACGCGCACCAATCTGGCCGCGACGGAGCCATCCTCGTTATATTTAAGCATCACGCGGTAGTTGTCCCACTGAGTCTTAAGATATGTTACCGCACCGGCCTCAAACGCGGTGAGTGCGTCCTGGGGTGAGGCTTCACCGGTTATTACGGTATAGCCAAGGGCATCCAGGGTGGAGGCGATGTGCGTGGCCGCCTGATGCCTTGCCCGCTTGTTTTCCTCGTGGAGGAGCGCGTCAAAGGCCTCCTTGCGGGCCGCGTTGTACTCATCAAGACGGACATATTTATTTTCAGAGAGGCGGGCCAGGTTTTCCATTACCGGCCTTGCCATGTCATAGGAGGCAAGTTTGGCGGACAGCTCCCGCAGGTGGGTCTTATAAACAATACTGAGGGCGGCATCCTCTTTAAGCCTTCCGTATTGGAGTTTTATCGAGTCGCGAATAATCCTCAGGCGCTGCAATTCAGGGTTGGCCCTAGCCTCATTGATGAGGTGCGCGACCCCGGCATATGCCTCTTTGTCGATATTCTCAATAAGCGCGCCATAGACGGCAGAATCCGAAAGCAGGGCCTCGCGTTCCTTATCCTGGACAGAGACATAGACATCCTTTTTAACGTCTCTGTTGAAGAACTGGCTCGTATCCGGTGTGGGGGGTAGTTTAATGGTGTCCAATTTGGGGGCCAGTTTTATTTCGTTTTGTTCAATTTTAAATAGTTCGATAGTCTTTCTGAGCCTGAGATTTCCGTCGCCAAAGGCCATGGCGTTGTCCTGGAATTCCTTCATGGAGGGAGACTCAACGATAGCCGTCTTAAGGGAGGCAAGTTTAGCCAGTTCATCGGATACCTGTTTGCGGAAATCAGCGCCAAGCGCGTCGATAGCGGCATTCAGTGTGGTCAGCGTATGTTTGCAGTTACATTCTACGGAGCTGCGAAGTGCGGCTATTTGTTTAGCCTCTTTTTTAGATTTGTGGATGTTATAGAGGCCAACGGCAAGGTCGACACCGGCCGACAGAGCCTCTCCGATGAGAAACGGCGTACCAACGGCCAGACCGCTCACAAAGCGCCTTTGATACGCGGCACAAACAATCGGTAAATTGCCTGATTCATAGTGATAATCGCCATTGCCTAAAATAAATCCTTCCCACTATAATAAAAAATGGCAGAGCCGAAGTCAAGCACAATCCGCGCCCATATGAGTCGTTATTTGGATACGGGATGTTTAGAGACATCAATGGCCGCCAATGAGACAAGACTGCGGCTCACTGATTTTATACCACACCATCATGACCGGCTGTGGGCTATCG
>PEAC01000064.1:14072-21707 GCA_002753305.1 Nitrospirae bacterium MYbin6 | reverse complement strand
GATTCAGGCGGGGTTTGAGACCCTCACCGAGGCCGGCTATTCCCCTGAGATGGCATATTTTGAATGTCTGCACGAGGTAAAACTAATCGTTGACCTTATTTATGAAGGCGGCATTGCCAACATGCGCTACTCCATAAGCAACACGGCCCAGTACGGCGACATCACCAGGGGGCCGAGAATTATAACGGAAGAGACCAAGAAGGAGATGAAGAAAATCCTGACGGAAATCCAATCAGGGGTATTTGCCCGTGAGTGGATTCTTGAGTGTAAGGCGAACAAACCCGTGTTCAACGCCCTGACGCGCAAGGGCGAGGCTCATCAGATAGAGGAGGTTGGCGGCAGGCTCAGGGCCATGATGCCGTGGTTAAAAAAAGGGAAGCTCGTGGACAAATCCAAGGCATAGATGCTGTTCCCATGCCCTGAACCCCCAGTCCAGGCAGAGCCATGACGAAGTACTTGGATATAATAGTATTTGTATTGATAAGCGAATATCTTATACTATTTATAGTAGTAAGTATCGTATTGTATAAGAGAAGGGCTTCATCGCCGCGGCCACAGGCACTTGGCGGCAGCGAATTACTAAAAAGCGCCTCTGTGCTTAAAGAATACCTGAAAGGGAAACTAACAGAGGCCAAAGACAGGATTAACATAAGTCCGGGAAGTGCCGCAAAGACAGCATATACGATAGAGCGTGATTTGATAAACGCACTAATCAGCAGCATAAGCAGGCAGCAGGCTGCTCCCGGAAAGGAAACGCTATACGATAAGAAGTTATGGGAAGGTGTGCTTGGTTCATTCAATGATACCATACAAAAGCTGGCGCCGGATGCAACGATACCTGTTAATCTGGATGCATCACAGCCTGTTAATCTGGAAGAAACCATAAACATAGCAGCCGGCAATATTGAGATAGAAAGCAATGAGGTGTTGTCACTAGACTCAAGCGATGTAGTCACCTCATCGAACCTTGCCGACATCCTGAAGTCCGAGGAGGAAAGCGGCACAGAGACGGGAGCTGATGCTGCCAAAGGAGACATTGCGGCACAAAAGAATATTGAGGCTCTAAAGAAGGAGGTAATAGTCTTAATGGGCTATGGGGATACGGTTAAGGGAGTCATCAAAAAACTCCATACGATAAAGGAACTCAATGACCGGATTTATGAGCAAAATAAATACAGGGCAGAAAAGTCCCAAAACCTTAAGGCCATCATTACCGATTACAATATGAGCAATCAGGAGCTTGAGGTATACATAGGTGTGCTCGAAAACGCATTTACAGAGCTTCAGGCAAAGGTCAAAAACCTTAAACTAAACCGTCCTCAGACAAAAACAGGATAAGGACACTATGAAATCAAAAGAAGATACAATTGGAGTAATAAAAAAGGCATTGGAATCTGTCAGAGAGCTGCCGGTCATGTCTCACACGCTTAACCTGGTCAGCAAGCAATCCGACGCAAAGAGCGACGCCACAGTAACGCAGCTAACGGACACAATACTACACGATTTCGCCCTTACCAATAAGATTCTCAAAATAGCGAACACGGCCCATTACATCAAGGCCACCTACGGCGGGAAGATAAACACGGTTTCAAGGGCGGTGTATATACTTGGCCTTGACCACATAAGAAACGCGGCTCTCTCACTAATGTTATTTGATAACATCAATAGTAAAAATCTGATAAAGGAACTTAAAAATTCGCTGATGGTAAGCTTTATCAGCGCCATATTAGCGCGTGAACTGGCGCGGGAGCTGGACAAGAAAAACACTGAAGAGGCATTTCTCTGCTCAATGTTCTTTGACTTTGGGAAAATCCTCGCGACTTTTTATCTGCCTGACGACAGTTTTCTGGTAAGGGAGCTGATGAATAAACGCGGCCTCATCGAAAACACCGCGTCATTTAACGTATTAGGGATATCCTACGAAAAACTGGGCCGTGTTCGCTATTTTGAGAATCTTATTGGTAAGGGCGAAATCGCGAAGGACTGGCAGTTTTCCAATCAAATAGTATATTGCATGCAGAGATACCTCCAGCCGAAGGTCCCGAAACCCACATCGGAGCTTGACTTGCTGCGGTGCATTGTGAATTTCGCGAACGAACTCTGCACCCTTGTTAATTCGACAAACTCGGATACCGAGCTTTGGAGTATTGGTTTAAATGCCCTGATCGAAAAATATAAGGACTGCTTCAGCATCACAGCCGAGCAGATGATAGAGATAGTTCAAAAGGCCCGGGACGAGGTATTAGATTATGCCAGGGACTTCAGTATAAACCTTGACCAGATAAGCTTTGTAAAGACAATAAGGCAGTTATTGGACGGCACGGGGGCGCAAAAGAAGGGCGAAGAGAAGTCCGGCGACCCGAGGACAAAACTGGCAAAGTCCGCGCAAGGCTCCGCATATGGAGGTAGCGAAGGCGTACAAGTCCTGGACATGGGCAGCCTGTCCAATGTTGACGATGACCCGATGGTAATATTCTCAAGGGGAGTACAGGAGGTGGCAACGGCGCTGGTAGACGACCTCTCACTCAACGACATATTAAGAATGATACTGGAGATAATGTTTCGCGGCCTCGGCACGACCAGAATAATAATCTGCATAAAGACGCCGAAGGACAACGTAATGGAGGCCCGTTTTGGTTTTGGAGAGGACGTAATGTCTGTGATAGAGAATTTTAAATTTGTAGTTGACAACGACGCGGAGGACATCTTTAACAAATCACTGGCCGACGGGGCGGATTTACTGATAAACGACATAAACGAAGGCAGGGTAAAGGCGCGAATCCCTGGCTGGTACAGAAATCTGTTAGACTCGGAGACGTTTTTGTTGTTTCCGATAAAAATAAATAAGGTTCCACTGGGTATAATCTACACGGATAAACCCTTCGCCGGAGAGCTGCAGATAGAACCTAAAGTCCTGAGATACCTCAAGACCCTGAGAGACCAGGCCATCCTGGCGGTCAAACAAAAATACAAATAACCGCGGTTAGCTTGGGGCAGCGCCAGGAATATATGCAAACCCATTTTTTTTATGTGGTAACACGCGCATTCTTGACAAATACAGGTGTGCGCATATATTATACCTCCTTGTGGCGTAGGTTGAGTTTAAAGTCATACGTAGTGTGACTATGATAAATAGTGGGCTAAGGAGATGGATTTATACTAAACCTGTTGCTGACTCTCATAATTGGGATCAGTGTTATTGGGCTTGTTGCTGCTTTGATGCTTGCCAAATGGGTTATGTCAAAGAGCGACGGCACGGAACCGATGCGCGCAATATCGGATGCAATCAAAGAGGGCGCTAATGCCTTTCTGAAAAGACAGTATAGGACAATTATAATTCTGGCGTTGATGGTTGCGGCCGCGCTGTTCATCGGCTACGGCATGATACGTGAACACCAGAGTTTTGACCCTGTTGACTCGAGACTGGCCCTGGCCTTTTGGATTACATTTTCGTTTGTACTTGGGGCAGCCTGTTCTCTTTTTGCAGGCTATATCGGTATGTGGGTCAGCATCAGAAGCAATATCAGGACTGCCGCAGCTGCAATAACCAGTGTAAACGATGCACTGAGGATAGCGCTTCGCGGAGGAGCGGTCTCCGGCCTTATGGTCGTCTCCATGAGCCTCCTGGGGGTTGTTGGACTTTATATGATGGTCAAGTTTTTTAGCAACATCGAGGCTACTAAGATTCCATTTATGATAGTTGGATACGGATTCGGGGCATCCTTTGTGGCCCTGTTTGCGCAGCTTGGCGGCGGTATCTACACAAAGGCCGCTGATGTGGGCGCCGACCTCGTCGGTAAGGTAGAGGCCGGAATCCCGGAAGACGACCCGCGCAACCCCGCGGTTATTGCCGACCTGGTCGGTGATAATGTCGGCGACTGCGCCGGACGTGGAGCCGATTTATTTGAGTCAACCGCGGCAGAGAACATCGGAGCTATGATACTTGCCGGGGTTATGGCTAAGACCGTACCGGGTGCAGATCCCGTATGGATAATAGGGGTCATGTTGTTTCCCCTCCTGGCAAGGGCATTTGGTATCATCGCCTCTATCATCGGTGTTGTGATGGTCAAAGTAAAAGATGGCGAAGACCCTATGAGCGGACTTAACAAGGGATATTTCATAACCGTGTTTTTTACAATCATCGGGTTATTTATCGCAAGCAAGTGGCTGTTTTACCACCCCTCAGCGCCCAGCGCCTGGATCTATTTGTTTTTAGCGGGCGTTGTCGGCGTCATAACAAGTATCGGGTTTATTTACATCACAGAATACTACACAGAATATAGGTTCAGACCGGTCAGGGCGATAGCCGAGGCATCCCAGACCGGGCCGGCTACCAACATCATCACCGGCATAGCAATGGGCCTGGAGTGTACCGCCCCTTCGGCAATCGTTATATCAATATCAATTCTGGCCGCATATTATCTGGGTCAGGCCTCCGGATTCCCCAATGCCGGCATCTTCGGCACCGCGGTTGCCACTATGGGAATGCTCGGGCCGGCCGCTTATATCCTGGCAATGGATACCTTTGGCCCCATCTCAGACAACGCCGGCGGTATTATCGAGATGACTGAACAACCCAAAGAAGTCAGAGACAGAACCGACAGGTTGGACGCCGCAGGCAATACCACAAAGGCGCTAACCAAAGGATACGCAATCGCCTCAGCCGCTTTGGCATCGTTCCTGCTGTTCAGGGCATACCTTGATGAAGTCGAAAACTACGGCCATCCAATTAAAAGTGTTGACCTGGCAGAGCCTGTCGTGTTTGTCGGCGCGCTGCTTGGTGCCGCGTTAGTGTTTATATTTTCGGCATTGGCCATTATGGCAGTTGGAAGGGCCGCCTATTATGTTATCTGGGACGTCAGGGATCAGTTCAAAGAGAAACCCGGTATACTTGCCGGTACTGAAAAGCCTGACTACGGCCGTTGTGTCGACATAGTAACCAAGGGCGCGCTTAAGGAAATGGTGCTGCCGGGTTTGGTAGCTGTGTTAAGCCCTATAGCAGTTGGTGTGTTATTTAAACAATTCGGATTTGGCGCCGAGGCCGTTGCCTCCATGCTGATGGTAGGCACTATTACCGGCATACTTATGGCAACGTTCTTAAACAATGGCGGTGGCGCGTGGGATAATGCCAAGAAATACATCGAATCGGGACAATTAGGCGGCAAGGGTTCAGACACCCATAAGGCAGCCGTTGTGGGCGACACGGTAGGCGACCCATTTAAGGATACCGCAGGCCCGTCTCTTCACGTATTGATAAAGCTGTTGTCAACGATTACGCTGGTTCTGGCTCCCCTGTTCATTTAATAATTCCATGTATGGGCCATACCACCATTGGGTGGTATGGCCTTTCAAATTCTTTCCGGGCGTAATCAGGTGTTTACTTTGTTAATCCTTGTTGTTTAATATATTGAGTGGTTTCGCACAGGAGGTCCTTTTTGGAAGAGAAGTATAACCCTCTCATAATAGAGAAGAAGTGGCAGGGCATATGGCACGATAACGCGATGGACTCAACCAGCGCGGATGAGTCTAAAACAAAGTTCTACTGCCTCGAAATGTTCCCCTATCCCTCCGGCAAGATTCACATGGGACATATCAGAAACTACGTCATCGGAGACGTAATCACGCGCTACAAGAGGATGCGTGGATTTAACGTCCTCCATCCGATGGGCTGGGACGCCTTTGGCCTGCCCGCCGAAAACGCCGCCATTACGCACAGAGTCCCCGCCTCTCAGTGGACATTTGAAAATATTGCCTACATGAAGGCACAAATTAAAAAGATTGGTTGCAGTTACGACTGGGAACGGGAGCTGGCCACCTGCACGCCGGAGTACTACAAGTGGAACCAGTGGTTTTTCATTAAAATGTTTGAACGCGGGCTGGCATACAAAAAAAACTCCCCGGTAAACTGGTGTGGG
Source organism: Nitrospirae bacterium MYbin6 (assembly GCA_002753305.1). Classification (GTDB taxonomy): domain Bacteria; phylum Nitrospirota; class Thermodesulfovibrionia; order Thermodesulfovibrionales; family Magnetobacteriaceae; genus Magnetominusculus. Next base: position 15,792 of record PEAC01000064.1, on the reverse strand, counting down.
CACTGTAAAACCGTCCTGGCAAATGAACAGGTCATAGACGACAAGTGCTGGCGCTGTGACAGCACGGTATCCAAGAAGGAGCTTGACCAGTGGTTTTTCAGGATAACCGCCTACGCCGAGGAGCTGCTTGCGGGGTGTGGCAAGCTCCCCGGGTGGCCTGAGCATGTGGTCGCGATGCAGAAAAACTGGATAGGTAAAAGCCAGGGGGCAGAGCTGGACTTCCCCGTTGAAGGCTCCGATATGAAGATAAGGATATTTACGACCCGCCCCGATACATTATTTGGCGCCACGTTCGTATGCCTTTCTCCGGCGCATCCCCTTGCAGAAGACCTTACAGAAGACAAAGAGGGCTTAAGGCGCATCAGGGCAGAATACGACAAACAAGACGCCGCCACAGCCCAAACCACGCTTGGCATGTTCACCGGCAGGCACGCCATAAACCCCTTGAGCGGCGAGAGGATTCCTGTTTATGTGGCCGCCTTTGTATTAATTGAATTACGCACTGGCGCTATAATGTCCGTCCCGGCACACGATAGCAGGGATTTTGCCTTTGCGAAGGCTCACAATCTGCAAATCCGGCAGGTAATAGTCCCCGAAGGCGGCGCCTCTGAGGCGCTTACTGAGGCATATGAGGGCGAAGGCATTCTCGTCAACTCCGGAGATTTCACCGGCCTTCTAAACACTGAGGCCATCATAAAAATAAACGAATACATTGAGAAAAAAGGAATCGGCGCTGCCACAGTCAAATATAAACTCCGCGACTGGGGCATATCAAGGCAGCGCTACTGGGGTACGCCTATTCCCGTTATATACTGTAAAAAGTGTGGGGCGCTGCCCGTACCCGAAAGTGAACTCCCAGTGATACTACCCGAAGGCGTTGAGTTAAAGGGCTTGGGCAGCTCCCCTCTTGCCACGGTTAAAAGTTTTGTATCGGCAAAATGTCCCAGGTGTTTTGGCCCTGCCACACGCGACACAGACACAATGGACACGTTTGTCGATTCGTCGTGGTACTTTATCCGCTACTGTTCAAAGAAGAGCGAACCCGCGCTCGACAAGTCAAACATCGGCCACTTTATGCCCGTTGACCAATATATCGGCGGCGTGGAGCACGCCGTACTTCACCTGTTGTACTCGAGATTCTTCACGCGTGTCCTCAGAGACCTGGGGCTTATCGCCATAGATGAACCCTTCACAAGGCTCCTGACCCAGGGGATGGTCTGCAAGGAGACCTGGAAGTGCTCCGAGCACGGATGGCTGTTCCCCGAAGAGGCAAAGGGCGGTAAGTGTACCTACTGCAGGCGCCCCGTTGAGCGGGGCAGGGTCGAGAAGATGTCAAAATCGAAAAAGAACGTCGTCAGTCCCGATGAGCTGACAGAGCGATACGGGGCGGATACGGCGCGTGTGTTTTCGCTGTTTGCCGCACCGCCGGAGAAAGACATTGACTGGTCAGACCAGGGTGTTGAAGGCTCACATCGCTTCTTAAACCGCCTCTGGACGCTGGTTTATTCAAACATTGAGCAGTTAAAATTACACAATAATAAAAAATGCCCAACAGGGCCGCTAATCCGAAAGACCCATCAGACGATTAAAAAGGTTACCCAGTCCATAGAGCGCGACTACCACTTCAATACTGCGATAGCGTCGCTGATGGAATTGCTTAACGAAAGTAACGCCCTCAGGCCATCAGGCGGCGAAGACTACGCGGCCCTTTATTTCGCGG